>NZ_JAWHTD010000003.1:0-227932 GCF_032586235.1 Aestuariicoccus sp. MJ-SS9 | reverse complement strand
GGCTCCAGACGCGCCATCTGCGCATCACTCAGCCAGAAGAGATCAGACATATCACCGCTCTGTTTTCGCGCGGTGAATCATGCCCTTCCGCTGAAATCAATAGGTCCTGAGCCTAGCAGCTCGCGTTGTATTTCTACTTGCCCGTCCATAAGCAGTGGTTGCAGTCTATTATACTTGAATACCCAGCGTAATACCCCCCATCTGTCATTTCGAGATAGTGGTATTTTACTACTATTTGGGGTCATAGTCGTTCCAACTGACAGAATTCTCTGTTGCGCCACTGGAATGTCAAATCGCGAAACAAGGTCAGAAGCAGCGATGAGCTCTGGGCCGTTGGCAACGATTCCACCGTCCGCGTATCTTTGTTTGTTAAATCGATGAAGCGGGAGGTACATCGGAGCTGCCGCCGACGCCATAGCGATATCTATCAACTTAATTTCTTCTTGAGACGTGTCGTAACTGCGAAATATTACTGGCTTGCCAGATGTCTCGTTTATTGCCGGTACGATTAAGGCCCGATCAAGATCGCCCAGCTTTTTCTCCTTCAGTGTACATGACAAGACTTTGTAGAGCTCATCGCTCTTAAAGCGCGCCCTGAAAAATCCCGGTCTTGTCTTCAGTACGTATCTTGGTGGAAATATTCTCTCGCCATGTTCCTCGAAGAGCTCCAGTAGCTTAGAGATTGGTACACCCGCGGCTAGGGCAACGGCTATGATCGACCCTACGGAAGTTCCGCAGATGACGTCAAAGCTTTCACCAAGTGGTCGAGAATCTCCAAGTTGCGCCTTTCTCGCTTCGAGGCCGTTTGCGATCAAGGCTGAAAAGTAGCCGCGGAACCCACCACCGTGAAAACTTAGGACGCTAGCCGACCCCGGTGGCGCATAAAGTGAGCCTACGGGCGCAAACTCAGGCATCTAAGGAATCCAAAGAATTCTGATGTCAATCCCAGCTCCCTCCAGAAGACTTACCATTGCCTGGTTTTCTTCGGTCTTGAGGAGCATAGCTGTTGCGTCATGTGCGCGGACAATCGCCATGTTTTCTGCGTCATAGATATCCAACTGCTCTATGGGCGCTGCTTCCCTAATGTGGCCAAAGGCTTCGATACTCTCACCAGTAAACGGCAAAAGGCGATAGACTGGGGGTGTGACACCAAGACCCGAAGCATCGTCTTCCTCGGCGCCTTTGAGTATTCCTTCAACTCTATTTCGCAGCTTTTTCTGATCTGGCCCCGCCTCCATGCCTAATATCGCGTCTAGCGCTCCAGCCAATGCTGGAGCGCCGAGAGCGACTACTTGATCGATGCCTTTCAACGCTTGCATGGTCGGCAGAGCGCTTGCTCCGTCGATGAGCTGTATCGTCTCCGTAACGCCAAGTACTAGCATCCGAGAAACTTCACTATTCTGCGCCACTCAAGAGTGCATGAGCGACTGAACGTCTGTTCTGGTAGGTCTTCCTTCGTGGAGCCACAGAGATTTCGCTCGCTTCTCCCTGATGTGCCAGGTCACGAAAGAGATCGGCGCCAGTTGCAAAGTGAGGCCTAGATAGCTCGGTAAGCACTTTAAGAAGAGCATTCATTTCACTCTCGAGCAACAAAACTGCTCGCTCCTTATCGTGCTCTTTTGCGTTAGCTATGAGCTGTGGTCCCGAAGCTTCGAGCTCTTTGAAGACCTCTCCAACTTTTCGCTTGAGATCAGTTCTCGTCCACTGGTGAACGTCCTTGGATCTCCTGTTGACCAAGAAGGTCCTCATTCGTTTCCCATACTTTTCATTGGCCGCAACGCCTTGATCGTCCGGCCGCAGGTACTGAAGTGCGCGCTCGACTAAAGCAGCGCCGTTGTTCTCCGCGTCTACTTCGTGACTAATCGCTGGCATGGCTTGCTCCATATAGGTCAGCTTCGATAGGCACACATATAGCTATTAAGTGTGCTTTTGGCAAGCTAAAGGTGCTTATTTCGACCATAACGGTGCTTTTCTTTGACTGCAATCTATATGTTGGGCTCCTGGACGGGCTCTTCGCGGCTTCCCAGTTGTCTAGTCCATTGATATCAAGATACAAATCCTCAGCCACGCTTAGTGATGCGGTTTGCATGAGCGCCCTTATGTTAAGTACTGGTTGCGCGCTGCAAGTTGCCCAAACAAACCCTGCAAACACAGTAAACCCGGCGGGCTGAGGTGTCTCTAGCCAACAAGACCCTCGACCCATGCCGAAACTGCCAAGCCCATGGACGCGATGTGATCAGCATGCGTGAAACCTGAGATCCGCTTGCGCGGCTTTAGATCATGATCGCCGTCTTCAAACCACATCATCTGGATTGCCGACGACAGCTCATACCCGCTGACTTCATCCTTCGAGCCAAACTGGTCCCGCGTTCCCTGACAGATCAGTGTTGGGGTTTGCAGGTGCTTAAGGTGCTCAGTGCGAAGCTTTTCGGGTTTTCCAATCGGGTGAAATGGATAGCCCACGCAGAGCAACCCAGCGATGCGATCCGCTTCGAACAGTTCATCCGCAATCATACTAGCAACGCGCCCGCCCATGGATTTTCCGCCTATGATCAGCGGACCATCGACATTGAGCGCGTCGATTGCGGCTAGGTACTCTGAGTTCAGTTTTTCAGCGCGTGGCGGGGGTTTCCGGGTGCCTTCAGTTCGGCGAGCAGCCATGTAGAAGAACTCAAACCGAACAACTCTTAGGCCCTGACCAACCAGCGCTTCTGCGATCGCCGACATTGCTGGCGAGTCCATCGGCGCACCGGCGCCGTGCGCAAACAGGATGGTCGCCCTTGCTGCTTCTGGGCCGAGCTCCAAGAATTTGGTTGGCATAGTCTCTTTTCCTATGAGGTTCGCAGTAGTTACTCAATGCACATCTGCTGCGGCGTAGAGTCGGTTCCAAACTAGGCACACCCCACCCCATGCACGGCTTTCCCTTCCCAAGGGGCGTTTGCGCCCTCCCGGTCCACCCTCTCTCGAACTTAAGGTGAGCCAAATTGATCTGAGGATGCGTTGATCAATCACCGTGAGTCATCAGGCAGTTCAACCAACGCTCTTCGCTGCGGTCCGGGCGTCGATCTTCTGTGATCCAGACTTCGAGGGCGCTTAGACCGGGTACATCCTCCAAATGCTCAGCAAGCAACTGCTCATTTAGATCGTTGAAATAGCGCCCGCCTTTTTCTCGCTCCCGTTCCCCGTACTTGAACGAAGCATAAAGCACGCCTGTGGGCTTAAGGAATGACGCGAGATTACGGAATACCTCGGAAAGATGTATCCGCGGGACATGGAGAAGGGACGCGCAAGCCCAAATTCCGTCGAACGGCTGGTCAAACTTCATGTCCTCAAATGTCATTTCGTAGACAGGCACACCCGCCCGCTTGCTCGCGGCATCCACCATCTTGGGTGAGGCATCAAACGCCACCACGTCGTAGCCCATACGCGAAAACGCCAAAGCATCACGGCCAGACCCGCACCCTGCATCCAGGACAGACGCGCCAGGCTTTAGGTGTTTGCAGAACCGCTGATACAGTGACGCCATATCAACGTCGACGGTCTGCGCGATGAAGGTATCTGCGTTGCTTTCATAGAACTCGACTGACATCAGAACACCGGCTCCGCTCGAAGTATTGGCTGCCAAGTATGAATCAGCCTTTCACGCGCTCGATCATACTGGTTTTGAAGGAACGATTTCCGCTCAGCCTCATTGGTCCCAGTCTGACTCATTAAGGTCTCCCGCAATGGATGGTGGCTACCTATCAGAAATTCGTTCCGCGTATGCAGCCTGGCCAGCAGCCGCAAGTTGGGCAGCTTCGCGAACTTGCCGTCGTGGCCTCGGTTACAGTCTTTACATGCCAGCACAAGGTTCCAAACACCGTCCAGATGCGCATCCGACATCTCTGCCTTTAGTACATGGGGGAAGAAGTGATCAACGTCAGCCAGCAGCGCATCTCCTTCAAGCACACTGATCCTATCGAAGCAGTAGAAACATCGGCCCTTTTGGTAGCCGTTGAGGGCACTTCTAGAGGATGTGACGGTGACGCGGCGCTCGGCCGGCCCTGCGTAGAGCAGGCTTAGCTCTTCATCATGCTGGATGCTCGCTAGGTTCCGTGAGAGGCCCAGACTCCAGGCTGTTTCAACCAGTCGCCAGCGCGCTTCAACTTCCTCTCCAAGATCGCCAGCATGCCCCTCTTCGAACATGTTAAAAAAATCATCTGTGAGCCGAATGCCGGCATTCTGCTTCCGCTCGTCCAAGAAGAAGCGCTTCGGAATTTCTCCCTGGTTCACGACGTGGAAGGCATCAATCACATTGACGAAGCCCAGCTTCGTCGTCTGAGCAATCAGGTCTGATTTTGAAATCTCATCTGTGTTGAACGCGCGGCATGCATCCAAGAACTTGCTCGACGCTGCGGTACTTTGCTTTGGATTGAGCTTCAGGTGCTCGCAAACATGCCGGGCAAAGGGCTCAGATAGTTCCTCTAGTCGTATGAGTTCTTGCTCGCGCGCCCCAAGTTCGATCAGCGACTTGGCCAGTGCGAATTTGTAGGACGCCACGTTGCGACCGAACAAGATGATCGATCGCCAATAGGTCTCCAGGTCTGGCGAGGTATCCGTAAATCCTGACATTTCTGCAGGTTACGATGTCCGCGCTGCGATCGGAACCGCTCAAATTCGATCAGCCGGCCTTCGCATTCTTGGGCAGCTGTCGCGTGCCAGTGCAGTCCGGATACTTCACGCACCCCAGGAATACCCCGTATCTGCCCTTACGCTCTACCAGCCAGCCATCCGAGCACTTTGGGCAGGACGGGAACTCAGCACCACAGCTGCACACAAGACCGCCTGGTTTGTTCTTGTCCGGTACCGGAAGGTCTTTGTCGCACACACCGCAGGGCCGAAGCATCTCGCCGCAAAGCCTTCGGTGTTCACACTGAAAGTACACATTCCCTTTCTTTGAAGTCTGCGACAGCATCCGCCCGCCACACGCTCCGCATCGGTGCGCCGCCACTCCAGCCTCACCAAGTTCGACTGCTCCGTATTCCGGGTTTTCGACAAGCTCTCGCGCAAATATCGATGGTCTTTGTCGATCTGCTAAGACGGTGACAGACTTTCTGGCTCGAGTAAGTGCGACGTAGAACAAGCGCCGTTCTTCCGCGTGGTCGTATTCTTCTGGTTTTGGAAGAACGAGATCCAAGAGCGGGTCGTCGACAATCTCAGATGGAAAACCCATGCGACCCGACGAGGCCTGAAGGACAACGACGTGGTCTGCCTCTAATCCTTTCGAGCGATGTACTGTCATGAATTTGATCGAGAGACGTGGATTGCGTCTGCCCAACGCAGAAAGGTTATCCGGACGCAAAAAGTTGTAACGGCCGAGCAAAAGGACGGTCGCCCCCTCGCCATTTACCTGAGCTTCAATATCACCCAATGCCGACGACAAAGCTTCGTCTTCTTGGTTCCATCCATAGTACGCAATTCTTATGGATGGATGCTCAGTTTTCCCAGCTGGGACAACCTGTTTGGTGATCTGAGACGGGTTCTTCAGAACAAAGGTTCGAGCGGGCAACGCGATCTTGTCCACGCTCCGGAATCTCAAGGAGAACGCTGAAATGACCGCTGCACAAAAAACATCTGACCTTGCGGGTGCCTCTCCCTCAGCTGGTACGACCGTTGGCTCGACTCTAGCTTCAAAAGAGAAGCGCGCATCAGCCCTGCGAGCTGCGAAGGACCAAAGCCAGGCTTTCTCTCCCCAAGACCAGGAACGTGCTGCGTCCAATCTTCATCTGCTTTTGCAAGAAGTCAGCAGGACGAGGCGCACCGGACGCAGGCCGGGCGGCTAGCGCGCAACATGCGCCTTGCGCTGCCCAATGCCGCGTTCATCGGGTTCACCGGCACGCCGCTGTTCAAGCAGGACGAGATCACCAAACGCATTTTCGGTGAATACGTGTCCCGCTACGATTTCAAGCGGTCGGAGGAGGACGGCGCCACGGTGAAGCTCGTTTACGAGAACCGGGGCGAGAAGTTAAAATATGATTTTGAGGGCACACGGCACTCGGTCGCGCACACGAACCTTAACGAGTTGGTGGCCGAAAAGGTCGCTGAAGCTGATCTCGATCCTGACCAGGCGGCGCTGCTGGAAAAGCTGCTGGGCAAGGACTACGAGGTCATCACGGCCGACGAACGACTCGACAAGATCGCCGCGGATTTCGTCGAGCACTGCGCGACCCGTTGGGAATCGGGCAAGGCGCTGTTCGTGTGCATCGACAAGATCACCTGCGCCCGCATGCACCAGCGGATCGTGCCACTGTGGAAGGCAAAGGCGGCGGAGGTCCGCGCAGCGGAGGCGGCGAAACGTGCCGAGGCATCAGCTACGGCCGACGCAGCGACGCTCGAGAGGCTGCTGGAGGACGCGGCGAAGCTGAGGGCTCAGGCGGACTGGCTGGACGAAACCATCGTCGAGATAATCATCAGCGAAGCACAGAACGAGGTCGCTGATTTCGCCAAGTGGGGCTTCGACATCATCCCGCATCGTGCCCTGATGAAGCAGGGGTTCGAAACGGCGGGCGGTGAACGGATCGACGTCGAGAGCGCCTTCAAGAGCCCGGAGCATCCGTTCCGGGTGGCCATTGTCTGCGCCATGTGGCTGACCGGATTTGACGTCGAATGTCTGTCGACCCTTTACATCGATAAGCCGATGAAGGCGCACACGCTGATGCAGGCGATCGCGCGAGCGAACCGGGTCTATCCCGGAAAGGATTTTGGGCTTATCGTCGATTACAACGGGATGCTGCGGAGCCTCCGAGAGGCATTGGCGCAGTATGCTTTGGGCGATGACGGTTCTGGCGAAGAGGAAATCGTCGCTCCAATCGAAGAACGTGTGCAGGCGCTGATCGAAGCCATCGAGGCAACCGAAACACACCTCCGGACTCTCGGGTCTGACCCCGCTCATCTAGTCGGCTCCACGGGCTTCAATCGCATTGGGCTTCTGAAGAATGCAGTCGATGCGGTCTATACAACCGATGACGCCAAGCGGCGGTTTGAGGTTCTGGCGCGGCAGGTTTTCGCCCGCTTCAAGGCCCTCCTAATGGAGCCGTCAGCTTTCGCCTACGCTGAGCGGCATGACAACATCGAAGCGATCTACAAGAAGCTGACCGAGCGGCGGGACACCGCTGATGTCACCGACCTATTGAAGGAACTCTATCGCATCGTGAACGAGGCTATTCGAACCCAGGAGCCCGGCGACGACCAAGTCGAGGGTCTCGTGTTCGACCTAAGCCAGATCGACATGGAGCGGCTTCGGGACGAATTTGCCAAGAAGGTGCGTCACAAGGCCACTGCGCTTCAGGATATCCGCGAGATCGTCGAAGCCAAGCTGGCGGAAATGCTAGCTCGAAATCCGACCCGCATGGATTACCAACAGAAGTACGAAGAGATCGTTGCGGCCTATAACAGCGAGAAGGACAGGGTGACTATCGAAGAAACCTTTCGGCGGCTGACAGAATTGATGGCCGAACTCGACGCTGAACAGAAGCGTGCAGTCGAGGAAGGACTAACCGAGGAGGAATTGGCCGTCTTCGATTTGTTGAAGAAGGATCGGCTTAGCAAGACTGATCGAGAGACCGTCAAGCAAGCCAGCCGCGATCTCCTTTCGTCGATCAGCACTAGATTGGCTGAACTCGATAGATTCTGGGAGAAGGAACAAACCAAAGCTGAGGTGGAGGTCTTTATTCTCGACGAAGTGTATGCCCGATTACCTACTCCGCCTTTTTCGCCTGACGACAAAGATGCTGTTGCAAAGAGCGTCTACGAACATGTCTGGCAGCAAGCTGCAACGGGCGCGTTCGCGACTGCTGCATAGAGCCCGCTCAACGCTCTAATCCCGTCCGGAGCGATTGAAATCTAAGCTGCCTGCTTCTTTTCGGAGAAGGATGGTGCCGGTGACGGGACTCGAACCCCCGACCCCATCATTACGAATGACGTGCTCTACCAGCTGAGCTACACCGGCATCCTTCTCTGTCGCGACCCTACTATGGCCCTACTAGTTACAGCGCGCCGCGCCTAACCAACTGGTCTCAAACGTAGTTCGCGAGCAGACCCGCTAATTACGAATGACGTGCTCTACCAGCTGAGCTACAGCGGCTTCCTAGACCTTACTATGGCCCTACTAGTTCTACTCCCTTGCCGCGAACCCGTTGGTTTCGCAAGTCATTCGCGCGGGGACCCGCTAATTACGAATCATGTGCTCGGCCAGATGGGAAACACCAGAGAGGTTGAGTTTTTGGGTGGGTTGGTGTCAAAGGATCGGCTAAATCTTCGAATATTATTATTTATTTACAGTATCTTAAATTTATAAAATGGAGGCGAGTACCGGAATCGAACCGGTGTACACGGATTTGCAATCCGCTGCGTCACCACTCCGCCAACTCGCCTTTGTGGTGCAAAATCAGGTACGTGACCGGATCTTGGGCGAAACGGAAAGCGGGGGATCGCGTGGCCTTGAGTTTGGCCTGGCGATGCCGTTCCGTTCAGCGGCGTTATTGCCGGTTTTGGCGTGGTTGTCCAGCCCGCATCCTGGGTCTTGTTGCCCGACGGGTCTCTGCCTGTTCGGCACCGAAACTTTCGTTCGGCGGAGCGGCGTCCGGAAGCTCTGGAGTGCGCCGGGCCATGGGCGGCGACCGTTGTCGCGCGCCGCGGGCGGGCCCCCACGGCCTGTCGATCGATTGGTTTCCAGGCTGCCGGACGGGCTGGCACGGGGTGCGGGAAGATAGCTCTTGGAGGTGCGGAAATGATTTTCTCACGTTTGCCCGGATTCGACTTGACCGGGCGGACCGACGTCTGTTTCCGGAGTCGGCGGTTCGCCGTGTCTGACTGACGATCCGGCGCTGAGCAACACGCATTTCCTTCGCGCAGTCGCGGCCGCGGCTAGGTGGCATTCAATCGGGACGGTTCGGTGGACGCCACCTGCGGTGCGATGGCATCGGGCGCAACGATTCGGCCGGCGGCTGGATTGGCGCGGATCTCTTTGCCGGGAACGTCTTCAAGGGCTGTGACGAGGGTATCGTCGCCGGATTCGAGGACGGGGCCGGCAGCCTCCGCATAGTTGGCGTCGAGACCGCGCCGGGCAGGGGACTCGCGGTCAAGGTCGTGGCGCTCAACATCACCGGCCGCGACGATTTGATCTTCGTCCAGAACCAAAGGACGGACCAGGGCAAAGACCGCCAGATGCGCCGTCAGACCACGCGATGGGAGAAGGTGAGAGGCTGGACAGCGACCCAAGCGGGGCTCGTTGCGGCTGCTTCCTTCCGGACCTGACCGGGTTGGCGAGGCGCTTGCCCGCGCCAACCTCTCAGCGCCTAATTAGTGGTTCGAGCCGCCTCTTGCAACGGGTGTGGTGCAGAATCCGGTTCCCCGGCGCGCCGCGACCGGATATGGCCGCGGGATGGACGACTTCGAAATCTTTCTGGCCGGGACGCCCGGGCTCGAGCCGGCCTTGTGCGACGAGGCGCGGGCGGCCGGGTTCAAGGGCGCAGAGGCGGTACCGGGCGGTGTCACCCTGCGCGGCGGCTGGCCCGATGTCTGGCGCGCCAATCTGGTTCTGCGCGGGGCGGGGCGTGTGCTGGTGCGGATCGGCGCGTTCCGGGCGATGCATCTGGCGCAGCTCGACAAACGCTCGCGCAAGTTTCCCTGGGCCGATGTGCTGCGCACGGACGTGCCGCTGCGGATCGAGGTGACCTGCCGCAAGTCGCGCATCTATCACGCGGGCGCTGCCAGCCAGCGCATCGCCAACGCCATTCGCGACGGCCTCGGGGCCGAGGTGTTCGAAGGCCCGGTCAAGGACGCGCCCGAAGAGGCACTGCGGCTGATGGCGCGGATCGAGGACGATCTGGTCACGCTCAGCATCGACAGTTCCGGCGCCCCCCTGCACAAGCGCGGGCACAAGGAGGCCGTGGGCAAGGCCCCGATGCGCGAGACGCTGGCGGCGCTCTTTTTGCGCCAATGCGGCTATCGCGGGACCGAGCCGGTGGCCGATCCGATGTGCGGCTCGGGCACCTTCGTTATCGAGGCGGCCGAGATCGCCGCCGGTCTGGCCCCCGGACGCAGCCGGGCCTTCGCCTTCGAGCGACTGGCGTCCTTCAATCCCGCCGCCTGGTCGGCGTTGCGGGGCAGCGTGGCGGGACATGAGACCGGGCTGTGCTTTCACGGGTTCGACCGCGACGACGGGGCGATCCGGATGAGCACGCAGAACGCCGAACGGGCGGGCGTCGCCGGGCTGACGCGGTTCACCTGCCAGTCGGTGAGCGCCTTTGCCCCGCCCGAGGGACCGCCGGGGTTGGTCATGGTCAATCCGCCTTATGGTGCGCGGATCGGCAACAAGAAGATGCTCTACGGGCTTTACGCCGCGCTGGGCGAGGTCCTGCGCACGCGGTTCGGCGGCTGGCGTGTGGGGCTTGTCACCAGCGAAGCGGGTCTGGCGCGCGCCACCGGCCTGCCGTTCCTGCCGCCCGGGCCGCCGGTCGCCTTCGGCGGCCTGAAGGTGCAGCTGCACCGGACCGAGGCTCTATAGCGCTCAGAGCGTCAGGCGGTATTGCAGAAAGCCGTCCTCGTTCATTCCCAGCTCGTCCAACCTCAGGCCGCTGGCCCGGGCGTGGGCCCGCGCGCCGGGCCCGGTGGCGAAGACCGCGCTGGTGTTGGGCTGCGGCGCGATGCGCCACCCCGGCCCGGGCGATGTGGCGACCGGGCTGTTGTCGGCGATATGTCGCATCAGCACGTCGCGGTTGAACACCGAGCTTGCGAAAACGGGCTCGCCGCCGAAGTCGGCAATGACGGCGCTGGCGCGAAAGCAGTTGGTGGCCACGATGAACGCCATGTCGTCGCGCACCGGCCGGCCGCCATGGCGCAGATCGACGATGCGCCCGGCCCGATGGTCCAGCAGGCTGCCGTCGGGGGCAAAGCGGGCGGGGCGCGTCACGTCGATGTCATAGCGCAGGCCGTAGAGCATGTCGAAGTTGTGGCTTGGAAAATCGGGCGACAGCAGCGGTGCGTCCCGGGCACCCGGCGCAATCCGGTTGAAGGCCGCCGCCGACCGCTCCAGCCAGGCGCGCAGCGTGGCCCCGGTGATGCAAAGCGCGCAGATCTCGTTGGGAAAGCTGTAGAGGTCGGCCACATGCCGCATCGCCACCGCGCCCGCGGGGATGTCGATGTAATGCTCCGGCCCGCCGCGGCCCCCCGCCTTGTAGGGTGCGGCCGCCGAGACAAGCGGAAGCGCCGCCCATTCGGTGCCGCGCAGCGCCTCGCGGACGTGGCGCATCTGGGCCTCGGCCACCAGCCGCACGGCGGCGGTATCCTGCAGCATGGAAAAGTAGCTGTGCAGCGGCTGCAGGGTGCGGCCCACCTGGCGGCGGATATGGGCGAGTGTGGCGCGGTGCGCGGCCTCGACCGGCGCCATCACGTCGGCGGCGGGGGCATCGTCCGACCGGGCCACCGGACGTGCCTCGGACCGCCCGGCGGCGACCCGCCAGGCCCCGCCCGTTCGCGTCAGCAGCAGATCGACGACCCCCAGATGACTGCCGCCGAACCCCGGCATCACCGCGGCCTTGCCATGCAGCGTGCCCGCGCCCGTGTCGGCGCCCGGCACCTCGGCGAACAGCTCGGACGGAAAGACGAGGTGGCTGTGTCCGGCCAGCACCGCGTCGATCCCGTCGATGGCGGCCAGAGGCAGTCCGGCGTTTTCCAGCGTGCCGGGCCCGGTTTCGGGCGCGATACCGGTATGGGCCAGCGCGACGACCAGCTCGGCGCCCTCGGCCTTGAGGCGGGGCACCAGCGCCCGCGCGGTCTCGACTATGCCACGGGCCTCGACGCGGCCGCAGAGATGCTTGCGGTCCCATTGCAGGACCTGCGGCGGCGCAAAGCCGATCACGCCGATCCGGATCGGCTGGCGCCGCCCGGCGCCATCGAGGATCTGCCGGTCCAGAATGACGTAAGGCGGGAACAGCGTTTCGTCCGTGTCCGCCTGCGCGCACAGGACATTGGAGAGCACCACGGGAAAATCCGCCGCCCGCATGGCGCGGGTCAGGAACTCCAGCCCGTAGTTGAACTCGTGGTTGCCGATCGTGCCGGCGTCATAGCCCACCGCGTTCATCGCCGCGACATAAGGATGCGTATCCCCGGCATTCCACGCGCCGCCACGGGCCAGGTGATCGCCCATCGGGGTGCCCTGCAGGAAATCCCCGTTGTCGAAGGTCAGGCTGTTGGCGGCCTCGGCGCGGGCGCGGCGGATCAGCGGCGCAAGACGCGCAAGCCCAAAACGGTCGTCCGGCCGGTCGGCGACGTAGTCATGGGGATAGACATGCATGTGCAAATCCGAGGTGACCAGCAGGCGCAAATGCGCCTCATGGTCGGCCCGCGGCGGCAGGCCGGGCGGCTTTGGTCGGTCTTCCGTCACTGTCTTCCCCTGACGCGTTTAGCGCGCAATGCCTTCGTCCATACAATTATTGCATGTTTTCGCACGCGGGCAATGCGGGCTTTCCCGTGCCCGCGCAAAGCGATTTGCCCTGATGCGGATAAAATGGCACTTGGAGGGGAGAGCGGCGGAGGCAGGCATGGAACACGCGGAAACGGTGACATTCGGGGGCTCGGGGCTCGACCGGGCGGCGGAGTTGCGTGGCGACGTGCCGGCGCTGGCGGCCGCGATGCAGGATCCCGCGTCGCGCACGGTTCTGATGTGGCGCGGCAAGCCGCTGGTGTCGGGGGAGGACGCGCTTGACATGGTGCGGCTGCCGCTGACCCATCCGGTTCTGGCCGAGGCCGCCGTGCCACCCATGCTTCTGGGGCGCGAGGGCGGGGCGGCGTGTTTCGCGCATGACATCTCGGGCTGGAGCCCCGAGGGTCTCGATCCGTCGGTTCTGGGCGGCTTTGTCGACACCACCGAACAGACGCATCCCGCACTGGCCCAAGGCCAGCGCTTTGCCGAGCTGCGCCGCGTCATGACAAGGCTGAGCGCCCGCGACGCGGAACTGGCGGCCACCGCCAAGGCGATCTTCGGCTGGCATCAGAGCCACCGGTTCTGCGCCCGCTGCGGCGTGGAAAGCGAGATGTTTCAGGCCGGCTGGCAGCGCATCTGCCCGGCCTGCGGCGGGCATCATTTCCCGCGCACCGACCCGGTGGTGATCATGCTGATCACCCACGGCAATTCGGTGCTGCTGGGGCGCAGCCCCGGCTGGCCCGAGGGCATGTATTCCTGTCTCGCGGGATTTATCGAGCCCGGCGAAACCATCGAGGCCGCGGTGCGCCGCGAGGTCTTCGAAGAGGCCGGGGTGCGCGTCGGCGCGGTGCGTTACCTGGCCAGCCAGCCCTGGGCCTTTCCCTCGTCGCTGATGCTGGGATGCCAAGGAGTGGCCGAAAGCCGCGACATCGTTATAGACCCCGAAGAAATCGAGGACGCCCGCTGGGTCAGCCGCGAGGAGATGGCGCGCGCCTTTGCCGGCGACCACCCCGGGATCCTGCCTGCGCGCAACGGGGCTATCGCGCATTTCCTGTTGCGCAACTGGCTGGCGGATCGTCTGGATTGACACGGGCTTTCGCGCCATACTTGTATTCAGAACACAAGCGAGCAGGGAACGAGGCATGGAATTTTCCACCAGGGAAGACATCGAAGCGCCCAACGACCGGGTCTTCGCGGCCGTCAGCGATTTCAACGCGATCGAACGGCAGGTCATGCGGCGCGGCGTCGAGGTGCGGCGCATCGACGACATGACCGCGCCGGGCCCGGGGATGGCCTGGCACGCAAGGTTCCGGTTCCGCGGCAAATCGCGCGAGGCCGAGGTCACCATGACAGAATACGACCCGCCGCAAGCCATGGTCTTTCAGACAATCAGCGGCGGGCTCGAAACCCGCACCGAACTGGAATTCGTGGCGCTCTCGCGCTCGCGGACGCGGATCACCATGAGCGTGCATCTGCAACCCAAGACCCTGTCGGCCCGGCTGCTGGTGCAGTCGATGAAACTGGCACGTGGCAACATCAACAAACGCTTCCGCGTGCGGATGGCGGATTACGCCAAGGATCTCGAGGCGCGGCTGAAGGCGGGCGGCTGAGCCGCCGGTTGCAATGGCCGCTTTTGCGGTTACCTTTGGTGCGAAAGGGCAACTGGGGCGCCCTGCAAGCGAGGATGCCATGAAAGCGATCTTGGGCGCGGCGGCGCTGGTTCTGGCGGGGGCCATCCCCGCACTGGCGCATGAATTCTGGATAGAGCCGGAAAACTATGAAGTGGCGGCGGATGCGCCGCTGACGGCGGCCCTGCGGGTCGGCGAGAACATGAAAGGCAGCGCCTATGCCTATGTGCCGCCCAATTTCCGGCGCTTCGATCTGGTGATGGGCGACATGGTGGTGCCGGTCGAGGGGCGCGCGGGCGACCGCCCGGCGCTCAACATGGCAGCGCCTGCCGAGGGGCTGGCGGTGGTGGTGCACCAGACCCGCGACTACCTGCTGACCTACCGCGATTGGGCGAAATTCGAGAATTTCACCACCCACAAGGATTTCGCCTGGGCGATGGCGCGGCACGACGAACGCGGCCTGCCGCGCACGGACTTCCGCGAGCAGTATTCGCGCTACGGCAAGGCGCTGATCGCCGTCGGGACCGGCGCGGGCGCCGACCGCGAGGTCGGGCTGCTGACGGAGATTGTGGCAGAGGCCAACCCCTATACCGACGATCTGTCCGGCGGATTTCCGGTGCAGGTGCTTTATGAGGGCGCGCCGCGCGCCGACACCCAGATCGAACTTTTCGAGAAAGCCCCGGACGGCACGGTCGAGGCCACATTGCACCGCACCGATGCCGAGGGCCGCGCGGTGCTTCCGGTCAAGCCGGGCCACGAATACCTGGTGGATTCGGTCGTCATGCGTGAGATGGAGCCGGCCTCGGACACCGATCCGGTCTGGGAAAGCCTCTGGGCCTCGCTGACCTTCAAGGTGCCCGAATGAGCGTTGTCGACGATCTTCGCGACGCATTGGGCGAGGTGCTGACCGACCCGGCAGACATCGCCCCCTGGGCGCGGGACTGGACCGGGCAATACATCTGGCAGCCGCTCTGCGTGGTGCGCCCGCGCTCGACCCAAGAGGTGTCGGCGGTGATGAAGGTCGCCACCGCGCATCGCGCGCCGGTGGTGCCGGTCGGCGGCAACACCGGGCTGGCGGGCGGCACCAAGGGCGAGGGCGCGATCATGATGTCGCTCGACCGGATGAACCGCATTCTGGAAATCCGCCCCGAGGCGCGGCTGGCGGTGGTCGAGGCGGGCGTCGTGCTGGAACAGCTTCACACCGCCACGGCGCAGCACGGGCTGGTGTTTCCGCTGACCTTCGGAGCCAAGGGCTCTTGCCGGGTCGGCGGGTTTCTCAGCACCAATGCCGGTGGCTCCAACGTTCTGCGCTACGGCAACACCCGCGACCTGGTGCTGGGGATCGAGGTCGTGCTGGCGGATGGCCGGGTGATGAACCTGATGAGCGAGCTGCACAAGGACAATTCCGGCCTGAACCTCAAGCATCTGATCATCGGGGCCGAGGGGCAGCTGGGCGTGATCACCGGCGCGGTGCTGAAACTGCACCCCAGGCCCAAGGCCTATGCCACCGCGATGGTCGCGGTGGAGCGGCTGGAAGGCGCGCTGGAGCTGCTCAACCGCCTGCAGACGGTGACCGGCGGCGCGGTGGAGGCGTTCGAATATATGTCCGGGGCTTATATCGAGGCTTATCTCGAACACGACGCTTCCGCGCGCGCGCCCTTCGACGCCCCGCATGACATCAACATCCTGGTCGAGATCGGCGCGCTGGCCCCGCGCGACGTGACGCCCGACGCCGACGGGCAGGTGCCGGTGGTGGGTTATCTGGAAAGCGTTTTGTCGGACCTCTTCGAGGAAGGCGCGATACGCGACGCGGTGGTGGCCCAGACCGAGGCGCTGCGGATCGAGATGTGGGCCCGGCGCGAGGCGGTCGGCCCGGTGACGCTGGCCAAGGGGCCGGCGGTCAACAACGATATCGCCGTGGCGCTGGACAAGGTGCCGGTCTTCCTCGACAGGATGGCCGCGCGGATGGAGGTGATCGACCCCGAGGGCCGGCCGCTGGTGGTCAGCCATCTGGGCGACGGCAACGTGCATTACGTGGTCCAGCCCAGCCGCCACGATCCGGTCCTGATGGGCAACATCATGGAGGCGGTCGAAGAAGAAGTGATGGCGCTGGGTGGGTCGTTTTCCGCCGAACACGGGATCGGCGTGACCAAGCTGCCATCGATGGCGCGCCGCAAGGACAAGGTCGCCATCGAGGCCATGCGCGCGATCAAGGCGGCGCTCGATCCGCTGGGCATCCTGAACCCGGGCAAGGTGCTTCCGGCGTCGGATTGAAGGGGGTCGCTTCGCCCCCGAACGTCACGGGGTCCGGGACTGCGCCGTTCTAGGTTCCATGCCAGTCGAAGAACCCGGGCCCGGCGGCTTCGAGAAGCTGACGCGCCAGCGCGCGGCCCATCTCGGGGCCCTCGGCGATGGTTCCGCTGATCTCTCCGCCATGCGCCGCCGATCCGTCCGGGCGCAGCACCTCGCCGTTCAGCGTCAGGCTGGTTCCGTCCAGCACCGCCAGCCCGGCGATCGGGGTTTCGCAGGACCCGTCGAGCTCGGCCAGGAAGGCGCGTTCGGCGTCCAGCCGCTGGCCGGTTTCTTTGTGATGGATCGCCGCCAGCATCTCGGCGCAGCGGGCGTCGTTCTGGCGGCGTTCGATCCCGATGGCGCCTTGCGCCACGGCGGGCAGCATGTCGCCGGTGTCGATGGCGGTCTTGGGCACCTCGTCCATCTTCAGCCGGTTGAGCCCGGCCATAGCGAGGAAAGTGCAGCTTGCCACGCCGTCGTCCAGTTTCTTCAGCCGGGTCTGCAGGTTGCCCCGAAACTCCACCACATTCAGATCCGGCCGCCGATTGAGCAGCTGCGCCCTGCGGCGCAGCGACGAGGTGCCCACGACCGCGCCCTCGGGCAGGTCGCGGATGCTGCTGTGCGTGGGCGAGATGAAGGCGTCGCGCACGTCCTCGCGCGGCAGGTAACAGTCGAGCACGAGGCCGTCCGGCTGCACCGTCGGCATGTCCTTCATCGAATGCACGGCGATGTCGATGTCGCCCGCCAGCATCTGGTCCTCGATCTCGCGGGTGAACAGCCCCTTGCCGCCGATTTCCTTCAAGGGCCGGTCGATGATCCTGTCGCCGGTGGTCTTGATCACGACGATGCTGAAGGCCTCGTGCGGCAGACCGAAGGCCGTGGCAAGCCGGTCGCGGGTCTCGTTCGCCTGGGCAAGCGCCAGCGGCGAGCCGCGGGTGCCGATGCGCAGAGGGGCGGCGGGCGTGGGCATGGAATCTGTCATGATCAAAGGTTTAGACGCGTCAACTTGCCCTGACAATGGGCGATCTGCGGACCGGGGCGCTTGACATATGCGGCGCGACGTTGGACCAAACTGTAAATCAAAGAGGACACTTCCCATGACCAAGACGATCCTGCGCGCGCTGGCGGGCGAAACGCTGCCCACGCCGCCGATCTGGATGATGCGCCAGGCCGGCCGGTATCTGCCGGAATACCGCGCGACGCGGGCCGAGGCGGGGGATTTCCTGTCGCTGTGCTACAACAGCGAACTGGCGGCCGAGGTGACCCTGCAGCCGATCCGCCGCTACGGGTTCGACGCGGCGATCCTCTTTGCAGACATCCTGTTGCTGCCCCAGGCGTTGGGTGCCGATCTGTGGTTCGTGACGGGCGAGGGGCCGCGGCTTTCGACCATCACCGGCCAGGCCGATTTCGAAAAGCTGGGGCGCGGCGAGATGATCCACGACACGCTGAACCCGGTCTATGAAACGATCCGCATCCTGCGCCGGGAGCTGCCGGAAGAAACGACGCTGATCGGGTTTGCCGGCGCGCCCTGGACCGTGGCGACCTACATGATCGCCGGGCGCGGCACGCCGGACCAGGCCCCGGCGCACGCGCTGAAAGCAGAAAACCGGGCGCTTTTCGAGCAGATCATCGAGCGGCTGACCGAGGCGACCATCGACTATCTGTCGGAACAAGTGAAGGCCGGGGCCGAGGTGGTCAAGATCTTCGACAGCTGGGCAGGCTCGCTTGAGGGCGAGGATTTCATCCGCTACGCGCTCGAGCCGGCCCGGACGATCACCGGCGAGATGAAGTCCCGCTTTCCCGGCCTGCCGGTTATCGTGTTCCCGCGACAGGCAGGAGAGGGCTATGTCGGATTTCACAAGGCGACCGGCGCGGATTGCGTCGCGGTGGACGATTCCGTCACGCCGGAATGGGCGGCGGAACATGTGCAGAAGGATGGCTGCGTGCAGGGCAACCTGGCCTCGCGCCATATGGTCACGGGCGGCGACGATCTGGTGCGCGAGACCCGGCGGGTGGTCGAGGCCTTCTCGAAGGGGCCGCATATCTTCAATCTGGGTCACGGGATCACGCCGGACGCGGATCCCGAGAATGTCCAGCTGATGATCGACACGGTGCGCGGCGGCTGACGCCGTTTTCTTGCAAAGAAAACGGATCGGAAATTTTGAAAATTTCCGACGCCGCTCCGGCCGGGCGCTGGTATCAGGTCCGGATGCGCCAGCCGGTGCGGAAGATCCACCAGATCACGCCAAGGCACATCGCTGTGAAACCGGCGATGGCCAGCAGGCTCAGCCCGATCGGCACGTCCGACAGGCCGAAGAACGCCCAGCGAAAGCCCGAGATCAGATAGACCACCGGGTTGAACAGGGTGACTGTCTGCCACACCGGCGGCAGCATCGAGATCGAGTAGAAGGACCCGCCGAGGAACACCAGTGGCGTGACCACCAGCAGCGGCACCAGTTGCAGCTGTTCGAAATTGCCCGCCCATATCCCGATGATAAAGCCCATGAGCGCAAAGCTGAGGCAGGTCAGCACCAGAAACAGCAGCATCATTGCCGGGTTTTGCATCGCCAGATCGACGAAGAGCGACGACGTCCCCAGAATCACCAGGCCGATAAACAGCGCCTTGGTCGCTGCGGCGCCGACATAACCCGTCACGATCTCGAGGAAGTTCAACGGGGCGGACAGCAATTCATAGGTCGTTCCGATGAATTTCGGAAAGTAGATGCCGAAACTGGCGTTGGACAGGGCCTGGGTCATGACACTCAGCATAATCAGGCCGGGCACGATGAATGCGCCATAGCTGACGCCCTCCACCTCGTCGATCCGGCTGCCGATGGCGGCGCCGAAGACCACGAAGTAAAGCGATGTCGAAATGACCGGAGAGATGAAGCTCTGCGCCAGTGTCCGGAAAAACCTCGCCATTTCAAAGGTATATATCGCGCGGATGGCCTGCCAGTTCATGCCGCCCCCCTTTCTTTCGCCACGAGCCCGACGAAGATATCCTCGAGCGAGTTCTGCGCCGTATCGACATCGCGCACGTTCAGACCTGCGGCCCCCAGATCGGCCATCAGCCGCGCGATCCCGGTGCGCTGGGCGGCGATGTCGTAACCGTAAACCAGCGTCGCGCCGCCGTCTTCCAGACGCAGCCCGTAGGCCGACAGCGCGTCTGGCACCGTACCGACCGGATGCTGAAGCGAGATGCGCAGTTCTTTGCGGCCCATCCGGGTCATGAGCGAGGCTTTCTCTTCGACCAGCAGGATCTCGCCCTTGTCGATCACGCCTACGCGGTCGGCGATGGCCTCGGCCTCTTCGATGTAATGGGTGGTCAGAATGATGGTCACGCCATCGGCCTTCAACTCTGCCACCAGCTCCCACATGTCGCGGCGCAGCTCGACGTCGACGCCCGCCGTCGGCTCGTCGAGAAAGAGCACCCTCGGGTCGTGGGACAGTGCCTTGGCGATCAGCACGCGGCGCTTCATCCCGCCCGACAGCTCGGTGATCCGCGCGTTGCGCTTGTCCCAGAGCGACAGCTTGCGCAGGACCTCCTCCAGATAGGCGTCGTCGCGGGCCAGCCCGAAGAGACCGCGCGAAAACCGCACCGTGTTCAGCACCTTCTCGAACGGCTCCAGATAGACTTCCTGCGGCACCAGTCCGATCAGACTGCGCGCTTGCCGGTAATCGGCCACCACGTCATGCCCGCCGACCCGGATCGTGCCCGAGCTGGGCTCGGTGATGCCGCAGATCGACGAGATCAGTGTCGTCTTGCCCGCGCCGTTGGGGCCGAGCAGGGCCAGAATCTCGCCCTCTTCGATATCGAGCGAGGCTCCGTTCAGGGCCCGGAATCCCCGGTCATAGATTTTGTGAACGTCGCGAATTTCGACCATTGCGGCCATGGGTGTCTCCTGACATCAGAGCGCTGCAATCTAAACGGATCGGTTCGGATGGCAATGTGCACGAGTGCAGAGCCCCTCTGCGATGTCGCATTCGGCATGGCGGGGGCCGCGGCCACAAGCTAAGGGAGTGCCATGATAGCGCCAAACACCGACCGGCCCGGGCTGGGGATCGTCTTCATCTGCGCCGGCATATTTTGCATTTCGCTCAATGACATGCTGATCAAACTGTTGTCGGGGGGCTACCCGCTGCATCAGATCGTCTTTGTGCGCTCGGCGATCGGGTTGATGTTCACCTTCGGCTTTGTGCGGATGGAGGGCGGGCTGCGCATCCTGCGCACCCGGACGCCGCTGCTGCACATCCTGCGCGGGTTGATGGTGGTGGCGGCCAATATGGCCTTTTACGCTGCCGTGGCGGTGCTGCCACTGGGCCAGGCGACGGCGCTTTTCTTCGTTGCGCCGCTTTTCATCACGGTGCTGTCGATCCCGCTGCTGGGCGAAGCGGTGGGTCCGTTGCGCATGGGCGCGGTGGTCGTGGGCTTTGCCGGCGTGCTGATCATGCAGCAACCCTGGGCCTCGGACCTGGGGGTATCGCGGGTGGTCCTGCTGCTGCCGGTGATCGCGGCGCTGTTTTATGCGCTGATGCAGGTGATGACCCGGCGGCTGGGGGTCACGACATCGGCCTCGGCGATGGCGGTCTATATTCAGGGTATGTTCGCCGTCGTGTCGCTGCTCTTCTTCGTCGTCGCCGGGGACGGGCGCTTTGCCGAAGGGGTCGAAAACGAAAGCCTGAAGTTCCTGCTGCGCGCGTGGATCTGGCCGCCGGTCGAGGACCTCTGGGTCTTTGGCGTGGTTGGGTGTTGCGCCGGGGTCATCGGCTACACGCTGAGCGCGGCCTACAAGATGGCCAACGCCGCCACGATCGCGCCTTTCGAATATCTGGGCCTGCCGCTGGCGATCTTCTGGGGCTGGGCGTTCTTCGGCGAGTGGCCCGCACCCGAGACCTGGGCGGGCTGCGCGCTGATCATCGGGGCCGGTGTTTTCGTCTTTATGCGCGAGCGCCAGCTTTCGCGGCCGATGTCCGGCTGGCGGCGGCGCTGGGGGCGGCGCTGACTGGCTTAATAAACCGGCGCGGGTTCAGGCCACCGCCGCCGTGCCGCGCGGGCGCAGGGCGATATCCGTCGCGATGCCGCCCGCCCACATCGCCGTCAGGGCCAGCAAGGCCGTGGCGGCAAAGATCGACCCGCCGGTGACGCCCGCGCCGATGGCGCAGCCGCCCGCCAGCATCCCGCCGAAGCCCATCAGCACCGCGCCGATCATGGCGTTGCGCATGGGCACGGTGCCCTCGAAACCTTGCCATTTCAGCTCGCCCGAGATGGCGGCGGCCAGGAAGGCGCCGATCACGACGCCGGGGACAAGGCCGATGTCGAATTCCAGCACCGCGCCGCGGTCGAGGAAAAACATCAGCGTGTTGGCCGAGGGGCCGGTGAAGGTGGCGCTTTCGATCTGGACCGGGTCGAAGGCGACCTGCGACAAGGCCTGCGTCAGCCCCCAGCCCAGCGCGACCGCGAACCCGACGCCCGAGGCAGAGACCAGCCGCGCCGCGCCGATCCGGCTGCGCCGCGCCAGTTCCAGCGCGACAAGCGCCGTGGCCAGCCCCAGCGCCAGGCCTGTGCCCTCGGGCAAATGCAACGCCGCCAGCAGGTCGATATTGCGGCCGTTCGGCGTGATCGACAGCGCGGCCAGCCGGTCGCGCAGCGGCGCCAGCCAGCCGGTCAGCGCCATCTGCGCGGTGACCGCAAAGATCAGCCCCGACACGATCGAGCGCAGGTTGCCCGTGGCCCCCAGCACCAAAAGCCGCCCCGAACAGCCGTTGGCCAGCACCATGCCCGCGCCGAACATCAGCCCGCCGATCACCGCGCCCGACCAGCTGCCCGGAACCGCCATCATGCGCGCCTCGGACGGGTCGATCAGGCCCATTAGACGGGCCGCCTGCACCCAGACCAGCGCGGTCGAGAAGGTCAGCAGCCAGACGGCGGTGCGATCATGCAGGCCGCCGCGGGCGAATTCGACCACCGCCGCGCGCAGGCAGAACCGCGACCGCTGCGCTGCGACGCCAAAGACAAGGCCATTGATCAGGCCGAAAAGGGCGGCGACCGCGCCTTCGCCCAGAAGGTCGAGAAGTGGGATCAGGGACATGGCGGCTCCTCGGGTGATGCGCCGCGACTCATGCGCGGCGCAGGCCGGGTTGGCCTTGATCCATGTCAGACAGGGCCGGGGAATTTGCCAGACTGGCTCTCGCCAAAGCGCGGCAACAGGCGTAAAGCCAAGGCATGAGACGCATCGTTCCTCTTGCCGACGCCAACCGCCTGCCGATCTGGCAGCGGCCGGTGACGCTTTTGTTCCTGATGGCCATCGCCATGCCGCTGTCGTTTTCGACGTGGTCGGCGCTGTTGAACAACTTCGTCATCGAGGCGGCGCAGTTCGACGGGTCGGACATCGGCTGGCTGCACACGGTGCGCGAGATCCCGGGCTTTCTGGCGGTGGGCGTGATCGTTGTGATCATGTTCTTGCACGAACAGACGCTGGCGATGGTGTCGCTCGTGCTGCTGGGAGTGGCGACGGCGATCACCGCCTGGTTCCCGACCATGGGCGGCATCCTGACCATCACCATGCTCAGCTCGATCGGCTTTCATTATTACGAGACGGTGAACCAGTCGCTGCAATTGCAATGGCTGCCCAAGGACCGCGCGCCGCAGGTGCTGGGGCTCTTGGTGGCGGCGGCTTCGGCGGCGACGCTGGTGGCCTATGTCGCCATCGTGCTGACCTGGGAGGCGCTGAACCTCAGTTACAACTTCGTCTACATGGTGTCGGGCGGGCTGACGCTGATCATCGTGGCCTATTGCGTCATCGCCATTCCGCAGATCGAGGCCCCCAATCCGCAGGTCAAGAAGTTCATTCTGCGGCGGCGCTACTGGCTTTATTACGCGCTTCAGTTCATGTCGGGGGCGCGGCGGCAGATTTTCGTGGTCTTCGCGGGCTTCATGATGGTCGAGCGGTTTGGGTTCGAGGTGCACGAGGTCACGGCGCTTTACCTGATCAACCTGCTGGCCAACATGATCTTTGCGCCGCTGATGGGCCGGGCGGTGCATCGGTTCGGCGAACGCAAGACGCTGGCCTTCGAATATATCGGCCTGATCGGTGTGTTCCTGGCCTATGGCGGGATCTACTGGTTCGGCTGGGGGGTGCTGCTGGCGGCCGGTCTTTATGTGCTGGATCATCTCTTCTTTGCGTTGGCGCTGGCGTTGAAGACCTATTTTCAAAAGATCGCCGATCCGGGCGACATCGCGCCGACGGCGGCGGTGGCGTTCACGATCAACCATATCGCGGCGGTGTTTCTGCCCGCGCTGCTGGGCTATCTCTGGCTGGTGTCGCCTTCGGCGGTGTTTGGCCTCGCGGCGGGGATGGCGGGCGTGTCGCTGGTGCTGGCGTTGATGATTCCGCGCCATCCCGAGCCGGGCAACGAGACGGTGTTTTCGGCCTGGGCCCCGGCCCCGGCGGAGTGACGTGAGGGCCGGTGCGCGCAGAGCGCGCACCCTACGGCGGTGCACTGAAGGATTGCGGTCGGGGCGCTTTGTGTGCCACATCGCCGCGAGCCGCACCGGAGCCCCATATGCCCACCTACACCGCCTTCACCAAGCTTGACGACAAGACCCGCGCCGAGGCGTTGGGCGAGAAGATGGAGGATCTGACGCCCGAGCCCTCGGGCGTGGGCGTGTTCGAGATCGAGGACGGCAGCGGGACCTGGGAGGTGGGGGGGTATTTCACCGAAGAGCCCGACGCGGTGGGCCTGGCGCTTTTGGCGGCGGCCTTTGACGCCGCGGAGTTCGTCGTCAGCGAGGTGCCTGACACCGACTGGGTCGACAAGGTGCGCCGTGAACTGACGCCGGTGCCGGCGGGGCGTTTCTTTGTCTACGGCAGCCATGACGCCGACAAGGTGCCCGAGGGGTCCGAGCCGCTGCTGATCGAGGCGGCGATGGCCTTTGGCACCGGGCATCACGGCACGACGCTGGGCTGCCTCAAGGCGCTGGACCGGCTGGCCTCGGACGGGTTCCAGGGGCGCAGCGTTGCCGATATCGGCTGCGGCACGGCGGTGCTGGCGATGGGGGCTGCGCGGATTTGGCCCCACACGGTCATCGCGGGCGACATCGACGAGGTGGCGGTCGAGGTGGCGCAGGCCAACGTGCGCGCCAACATTCTGGAGGACAAGGTGATCTGCGTCGTCGCGACCGGATTCGACCATCCAGAGCTGGCGGCGCGCGGGCCTTACGACCTGGTCTTCGCCAATATCCTCAAACAGCCGTTGATCGATCTTGCGCCGGATATGGCGCGGCATCTGCAGCCGGAAGGTTTTGCCATCCTGTCGGGAATCCTCACCCGGCAAAGTGACGAGGTTGTGGCGGTCTATGCACGCAATGGCATCAATCTGGTCCGCGAGGAGGTGATTGGTGACTGGGTCACTCTGACGTTGCAGAAAGTAAACTGAATTCACCCCGTTTTTGCGGGATAACCGCCTAAGCTGCCGCATTTTTGCCATAATTCGCGGGTATGCCGTGACCATCTTGTGGGGGCAAGATACCCGAGGCTGTCATGGACGATACATTTCGTGAGTTCAATCGACGTCACCGTGAGGTGACGAAAAAGCATCGTCGTCTGGCGCACGGCTATGTGACGAAGATCAACCGGAACGGTGTGATCGAACATCACCCGCGCAGCCAGGCGCGTGGGTTTTCGTTCCGCTCGCTGGCCGTGGTGCTCGCCATTACATTCATTTTTAAGGGGTATCTGCTGGCCGGTCTGGGTCAGGACGATTACAGCGCCAAGGTCAGCTCTTTGGCCGGGGGCAACTGGTTCGAGATGTTCGGCGCCTGGGCGATGCAGATCGACCCTCTGACACAGTGGATCGCCGGCATATTGCAATCCCTGGGCGTCTGAGTCCGGTTGCGCGACGCCAAGGCCGCCAGAGCTGCCCGCGCCATGAAAAAGGCCGCGCCCCTTGTCGGGGACGCGGCTTTTTCGTTTTCGGGGCCGTAATGCTCAGAAGCGGCGGGCGACGGTCTCGATGTCGCCGCGCACGAGACCTATGTCGTCAAGCTCGCGGTCGCTGAGCGTGGACAGGCTCTTGCGGGTCAGTCGCGCGTCGTTCCAGTCGGCAAAGGCGCCGATCAGATTGGCGATAACGGTTCCGATACGGCCAGCGGTTGCGCCGGTCGCGAAGGGGCGGGAGGTGTCGAAAGCGGCCATATCTTCGTTCCTTGTCTTAAAGTGAGTTCCGTGTCTTTCCAGCCGCAGATAGGAGGGCCGATTACGCCGCGCAAGACGGATTTTTGCATGGGTTGTATGCAATTTCTGCATGTCTCGAATTGCTGCTAACATGCCGTAAACAAAACATAAATATTCTTCTGTCGGTGTCGCTTTCAGACATTCCGGCGGCGATTTTGGGCGACGGCTGTCGCCTATGGGAAAGTGGTGTCGTTTTTGGCATTCGCGCACAGGGGGCTTGGCGTTTGTTCGCCTTTCGTGCTACCCGTGACGGAAAAGCAACAACGGCGGGCAGCGATGCGTATTCTTGGCATTGACCCGGGTCTGAGGAACCTGGGGTGGGGCGTGATCGACGCCGAGGGCAGCCGCTTGCGGCACGTGGCGAACGGCGTTTGCGTGTCCGAGGGTTCGGACCTCGCGGCGCGGCTCTTGTCCCTGCACGGGCAACTGAGCGGCATCCTGGCCCGTTTCGCGCCGGAGGCCGCCGCGATTGAACAGACTTTCGTCAACAAGGACGGTGCGGCGACGCTGAAGCTGGGGCAGGCGCGGGGGATCGCGCTCTTGGTTCCGGCACAGTTCGGGCTGACCGTCGGGGAATATGCGCCGAACACCGTCAAGAAGACGGTTGTGGGCGTCGGCCACGCGGACAAGGCGCAGGTGCTGCACATGGTCCGGATGCAGCTGCCGGGGACGGAGATCGCCGGTCCGGATGCGGCGGATGCGCTGGCCATCGCGATCTGCCACGTGCATCATCAGAGCGTTCATAGGCTGAAGGTGCGGGCATGATCGGGCGTGTCGCGGGACGGGTGGAATACAAGGGCGACGATCACGTGCTGATCGACGTGCGCGGTGTCGGCTATGTGGTGTTCTGTTCCGACCGGACGCTGGCGGCGCTGCCGGGCGCCGGCGGAGCGGCGGCGCTCTGGACCGATCTGCTGGTGCGCGAGGATCTCTTGCAGCTCTTCGGGTTTACCACGCTGGCCGAAAAGGAATGGCACCGGCTGCTGATGAGCGTGCAGGGCATCGGGGCCAAGGCGTCGCTGGCCATTCTGGGGACGTTGGGGCCCGACGGTGTCGGCCGCGCCATCGCCCTTGGCGACATCGCGTCGATCAAGGCGGCCAAGGGCATCGGCCCCAAGACGGCCGAGCGCGTGGTGCGTGAGCTGAAGGACAAGGCGCCTGCAGTGATGGCAATGGGCGCGGGAGCGGCCGTGGCGGCGGCGGCGGGCGACGCGGACGATGTGATCGAAGCGGCGGCCCCGGTGACTGCCCCGCCGGCCCCGGCGCCGGACGCGGCGGCGCAGGCCGAGGCGCTGTCGGCGCTGGGAAATCTGGGCTATGCGCCGTCCGAGGCGGCCGGCGCCGTGGCGCAGGCCGCGGGCGAGACGCCAGAGGCCGATACCGCGACGCTGATCCGCGCCGCCTTGAAGCTGCTGGCGCCGAAGGGGTAAGGGACATGGCGCAGCTCATCCGCCCGATTGGGCGTCTTCGCATCCATGCGGCATGCCTGGAGCCGGCGGGAAGACGCGATGAAAGGCCGCAAGGGCTTGAAGAGCGGTGCGCCGAGGAGGTTGCCCGATGACGGAACCCGATCCCGCTCTGCGCCCCGAGCGGCAGCCCGAGGACCGCGATCGCGCGCTGCGGCCGCAGATGCTGGATGAATTCGTCGGGCAGGCCGAGGCGCGGGCGAATCTGCGGGTTTTCCTGCAATCGGCCCGGCAGCGCGGCGAGGCGATGGATCACACGCTGTTTCACGGCCCGCCGGGCCTGGGAAAGACGACTTTGGCGCAGATCATGGCGCGCGAGCTGGGCGTTGGCTTTCGCATGACAAGCGGCCCGGTACTGGCCAAGGCCGGCGACCTGGCCGCCATTCTGACCAATCTCGAGGCACGCGACGTTCTCTTCATCGACGAGATCCACCGTCTCAACCCGGCGGTCGAAGAGGTGCTCTATCCCGCGCTGGAGGATTACGAGCTCGATCTGGTGATCGGTGAGGGGCCCGCGGCGCGCACCGTCAGGATCGAGTTGCAGCCGTTCACCCTGGTGGGGGCGACGACGCGGCTGGGGCTTTTGACGACGCCGCTGCGGGACCGGTTCGGCATCCCGACGCGTCTGCAGTTCTACACCGTGGACGAGCTGGACACGATCGTGACGCGCAACGCCGTCAAGCTGGGCGTGCGCGCCGAAGCGGGCGGCGCGCGTGAGATCGCCCGCCGCGCGCGCGGCACGCCGCGGATCGCCGGACGTCTGCTGCGCCGGGTGGTGGATTTCGCCGTGGTCGAGGGCGACGGGGTGGTGACGCGGGCGCTGGCTGACAATGCGCTGACGCGGCTGGGCGTGGATGAGCTGGGCCTGGATGGCGCGGACCGGCGGTATCTGCGGCTGATTGCGGAAAGCTATGGCGGCGGGCCGGTGGGGATCGAGACTCTGAGCGCCGCTTTGTCTGAGGCCCGCGATGCGCTGGAAGAGGTGATCGAGCCGTTCCTGCTCCAGCAGGGGCTGATCCAGCGCACGCCGCGCGGGCGGATGCTGGCGCACAAGGCCTGGACGCATCTGGGGCTGGCCGCACCGGCGCGACCGGGCCAGGCGGGGCTTTTCGACTGAGCGCGGGCGCGGCGGCAGAGCGTCGGATTTGAGTATTTTTGCCAAGAAGAAGCTGGGAGGTGAGCCATGAAGTCGGACCTGAGCCCCGAGGACGTGGCGGCGTTTTTCACGCGTTCCGACGGGGCGTACCTTTTTGCGCGCTGGGGGCGGCCGCTGGCGCCGATCGTCTTCGGTGTGGAGGACGAGACCCTGAGCGTGATCAAGGGCGCCTTCGAGGCGGTCTGCCATCTGGCCGGGCACGAGATGTCCGAGACCGATTCCGAACTGGGCGCCAACCTTATGGTGTTCTTTTGCCGCGACTGGGAGGAATTGCTGGACGTTCCCGATCTCGACCGGCTGATCGACGGGCTGGCCCCGCTGGTGGCGCGGCTGACCGACACAGGGGCCAACCAGTACCGCCTCTTCCGCTTCGACGCCAATGGCGCGATCAAGGCCTGCTTCGTGTTCTTCCGCATGGACGACGGGCTGAGCGCCGTTCCCGCCGAGACGCTGGCGCTGAGCCAGGTCGTGCAGAGCTTTCTTTTGTGGTCGGACACGGCGTTCCGCGATCGCTCGCCCCTGGGGCAAATGGAGGACGGGCGGGTGATCCTGCGGCCCGAGATCGGCGATCTGATCCGTGCCGCTTATGATCCGGTCATGCCGGCCGTGGCGCGCGATCCCAGCCATGCCTTGCGGCTGGTGGCGCGTATGGACCAACATAGGCCGGGCTGAGGCGGTTTCACGCCGCAATAGGGAGGCAGGCGCATGACAGTCTATGTGATCGGGCAGCTGGATATCCATGACCCCGAGGGCTATCGGGCCTATCTGGACGGCTTCGCGCCCAGCTTCGAGCGGCATGGCGGCACGCTTCTGGCGAGTTCGGCGCAGCCGACGCATGTGCTGGAGGGGCATTGGGACGCGCCACGCACGGTGGTGATGTCCTTTCCGGACATGGATCATGCGCGGGCCTGGTACGACGATCCCGAATACCGCGCGCTTTGCGCCATCCGCGAACGCACGGCGCGCACCAATCTGGTGATCGTCGAGGGGATCTGAGCCGCTCCGGTTGCGGAGCGGAGGCCCGGCGCTTAGGGTCGCGGCCAACAGAGGGCGGGTGCCATGATCCACAGATTTCCGGTGCGGGTTTATTACGAAGACACCGACATGGCGGGCATCGTCTATTACGCCAATTACCTGCGCTATATCGAGCGCGCGCGCAGCGACTGGGTGCGCGGTCTGGGCATCGACCAGAACGCGATGCGCGAGGAGGACGGCGTCGTCTTTGTGGTGCGCCGGGTCGAGGCGGATTACCTGTCGCCCGCGAAATTCGATGACGATCTGGTCGTCGAGACCACGACGAAATCGGTCACCGGCGCGCGGCTGGTGATGTGGCAGGAGGTCAAGCGCGGCGGCGATGTGTTGTTCCAGGCAGAGGTCACGATCGTCTGTGTCAACGAGGCCGGCGCGGTCACCCGTCTTCCGGCGAATATCCGCCGTCGGCTGCACTGAGACCACGGCGCACGTACTTGTGTTGGCCTTTGCGCTGTTAATCCTGTATCACTGGACGTAACGGCGCAGCATAAAGCGACCGGCAGACAAAGAGCAGGCTTATGGAAGCAGAGACACTCGCCCTGGCGCAGGAGATTGACTTCTCTATGTGGGGGCTATTCGCACGGGCCACGTTGACGGTAAAGCTGGTGATGGTCCTTTTGATCTTCGCCTCGATCTGGTCCTGGAGCATCATCCTCGAAAAGCTGATGTCCTATCGCCGCGCCCGTAAAGAGGCGGCGGTCTTCGACCAGTCTTTCTGGTCGGGCGAGCCGCTGGACGAATTGTACGACCAGATCGGGGCGGAACCGGACGGGCGCGCGCAAAGGGTCTTTGCCGCCGGCATGACCGAATGGCGGCGCTCGCACCGCGACGACGGCGGGCTGATCGCTGGCGCCCATGCGCGCATCGACCGCAGCATGGACGTCGCTATCCAGAAAGAGGCCGAGACGCTGCAAAAGGGGCTGCCGGTGCTGGCCACGGTGGGGTCGACCGCGCCGTTCGTGGGGCTTTTCGGGACGGTCTGGGGCATCATGCACGCCTTCATCGAGATCGCCGAACAGCAGAACACCAACCTCGCCGTGGTCGCGCCCGGCATCGCCGAGGCGCTTTTGGCCACCGGGCTGGGCCTTTTGGCGGCGATCCCGGCGGTGGTGTTCTATAACAAGCTGAGCGCGGACAGCGATCGCATCGTCGCGGGTTACGAATCCTTCGCCGACGAGTTTTCCACCATCCTCAGCCGCCAGCTGGATTCCTGAGCCATGGGCGCGGGTGTGATGAACCAGGGCGGCGGAGGGGGCCGCAGACGCGGGCGTCGCGGCCGCCGTAGCCAGCCGATGGCCGAAATCAACGTCACGCCCTTTGTGGACGTCATGCTGGTGCTGCTGATCATCTTCATGGTGGCCGCACCCTTGCTGACCGTTGGCGTGCCCGTGGAACTGCCCAAGACCGCCGCCACCGCGCTGCCGTCCGAGGCCGAGGAACCGCTGACCGTGACCATCGCCGCCGACGGCACGATCATGATCCAGACCACCGAAGTGGCGCGCGGCGACCTTGTCGCGCGGCTGCGCGCCATCGCGACCGAACGCGCCGACGACCGGGTGTTCCTGCGCGCCGACGGGTCGGTCCCCTATGAGACAGTGGCCCAGGTGATGGGCGCGCTGAACGCCGGGGGCTTCGCGTCGATCGGTCTGGTGACCGACATCGGCGGCCCGGCGCTTGACGGGTCGGATGGCTAGGCCGGCCACATGAGCCGCAGCTTTTATATCTCACTGACCGCGCATGCGCTCCTGATCGGCTGGGCGCTGCTTGCTGGCGTTTTCCGCAGCGCGCCGCCGCCGATGGAGGTGACCGAGGTTTCGGTGCTCAGCGAAGCGGAGTTCGCGGCGCTGACGGCGCCGTCCCAGCCGCCCGAAAGCACCCAGGACGTGGCCGCCCCGCCCGCGCCGGAACCGGAACCCGAGCCCGAGCCGCTGCCGAGCCCCGCCGTGCCGGACCCCGAACCGGCACCTTCGCCGCAGCCGCCCGAACCGATCGCCCCGCCCGAGCCTCAGCCCGAAGCGCCGCCCGAGCCCGTCGCGCCTCCGGCCCCGCCCGAGGAACCCGTGACCGAAGCGCCGCCCGTGCTCGAACCGCCGCCGGTGCCCGACATTGCAGCACCCGAAACCGCGCCGCGCCCGGTGCCGCGCCCCGCGCCGCGCGTGGCGCCCGAGCCCGTCGCCCCGCCCGAGCCCGACACCACCGTCGCCGAAGAGGTGCAGGAGGCGACAACGCCCGACCCGCAGGCCGCCGAGGTGGCCGAACCGGTCGAGGAGGACACCGCCCCCGAGGCCGCCGCGACCGAGATCGTGACCGAGGCCGAGGAACCGGCGCGCGCCGCGCCCGCCGCGTCGCTGCGGCCGCGCACGCGGCCCAGCCGCTCGGCGCCGACGGAAACCGCCGAGGCCCCCGCCGACACCGCGGATGCGGTGGCCGACGCGGTCGCGGCGGCGCTCTCGGGCGGCACCACGACACCGCGCGCGGATGTGCCTGAGGGCCCGCCGATGACCCGCGGCGAACGCGAGGCGCTGCGCCTGGCGGTGCAGGCCTGCTGGGTCGTCGACGTGGGCAGCCAGGCCGCCAATGTCACCGTGACCGTGGCCATGCAGATGGAGCGCGACGGTCGCGTCGTGCCCGGCAGCCTGACCATGATCGAGGCCGAGGGCGGCACCGGCGCGGCGGTGCAAACCGCCTTCCAGGCCGCGCGCCGCGCGATCCTGCGCTGCCAGCGCGACGGCTACGACCTGCCCGAGGATAAATACGCCCAATGGCGCGAGATCGAGATGGTCTTCAACCCAAGCGAAATGCGGCTGCGCTGATGCGCCATACCGGCTCATATCCGGCGGTGCGCCGCCCGGTTTCCGGGCAAAGGGGCATTTTGCTGGGCCGAAATCCGCGTTATGGTGCCCTGAAAAGGGTATTGAGCACGCGCAGTCCTCAAGGGAGGAAAGAATGAGAAACATGCTGGCCCTCGGCCTGGCCGCTCTTGTCATGCTGACCGCCCCGACGGGGGCGCTGGCGCAGTCCTCTTCGGGCCCGCTGCGGATCGAGATCACCGAAGGCGTGGTCGAACCGCTGCCCTATGCGGTGCCGACCTTTGTCGCCGAAAGCGCCGCCGCCCAGCAATGGGCCGACCAGATCAGCCGTGTCGTCGCCGAGGATCTGACCGGCACGGGCCTTTTCCGGGAAATCCCGCGCGAGGCGCATATCAGCCAGATCACCAGCTTTTCCAGCCCGGTGCAATTCGCCGACTGGAAGGCGATCAACGCCCAGGCGCTGATCACCGGCGCGGTGGATGTCGATGGCTCGGGCCGCGTTCTGGTCAAGTTCCGGGTCTGGGACGTCTTCGCCGGGCAGGAGCTGGGGCAGGGCATGCAATTCGCCGGCACACCCGAGGGCTGGCGGCGCATGGCGCACAAGGTGGCCGACCAGGTCTACAGCCGCATCACCGGCGAAGGCGGCTATTTCGACAGCCGCGTCGTCTTTGTGTCGGAAACCGGCCCCAAGGACCGCCGCGCCAAGCGTCTGGCGATCATGGATTACGACGGCGCCAACGTGCAGTATCTGACCGACAGCAGCGCCATCGTTCTGGCCCCGCGCTTTTCGCCCGGCGGCGACCGGGTTCTTTACACCAGCTATTTCACCGGCTTTCCGCGGATTCACGTCCTCAACGTCGGCGATGTGCAAAGCCGCATCCTCGACACCGCGCAGGGCGTCATGAGCTTTGCCCCCCGCTTTGCCCCCGATGGCCGGACGGTGGTCTATTCGCTGAACCAGGGGGCGAACACCGATATCTACGCGATGGACATCGCCACCGGGCAGAGCACTCGGCTGACCAACACGCCTTCGATCGAAACCGCACCCAGCTTTTCGCCCGACGGCAGCCAGATCGTCTTTGAATCGGACCGGTCGGGCGTGCAGCAGCTCTACATCATGCGCGCCAGCGGCGGCGAGGCCACGCGCATCAGCTTTGGCCAGGGCCGCTATGGCACGCCGGTCTGGTCGCCGCGCGGCGATCTGATCGCCTTTACCAAACAGAACGCGGGTCGTTTTCATATCGGCGTGATGCGCACCGACGGGTCCGAAGAGCGGCTGCTGACCGCGTCTTTCCTCGACGAGGGGCCGACCTGGGCCCCAAACGGCCGCGTCATCATGTTCGCACGCGAAACCCAGGGCGCGCAGGGGGCCTCGGCGCTCTATTCCGTCGATATCTCGGGTCGCAACCTGCGCCGGGTGCGCACGCCCGAAGGTGCGTCCGATCCCAGCTGGGGCCCGCTGCAATAGCCGTCGTTTCAAAGCAGGCAGCGCTGTGCTAGCCTGCGCACAAAGAAAATGAGCAGGACAGAACACATGAAACATCTCACCAAGACGATGCTGCTGGTGGCCGCGCTCGCGGCGTCGGCCTGCACCAATGCCGGGCGCTTCGACAACGGGCCGGGCGCGGGTGGCGGGGCCGGTGCGGGCATCGGTTCGGACATTATCCCGGGAAGCGCCAACGACCCGACCTCGACGGCCTATTTCCAGCAGACAGTGGGCGACCGGGTGCTCTTTGCGGTGGATCAGTCCACGCTCAGCCCCGAGGCGCAGTTCACCCTCGATGGGCAGGCGCAATGGCTGATCACCAACACCGATTACCTCGCGGTGATCGAAGGCCATGCCGACGAACAGGGCACGCGGGAATACAACCTCGCCCTCGGCGCGCGCCGGGCCAATGCGGTGATGGAATACCTCGTCGCGCGGGGCGTCCCGTCGAGCCGCCTGAAATTCGTCAGCTACGGCAAGGAACGCCCGATCGAGGTCTGTTCCGAGGAATCGTGCTACGCCAAGAACCGGCGCGCGGTCACGATCATTTCGGCCGGCGGCCTGACGGGCTGAGGGGATCAGGGCCATGCGGTTCGCGGCAGTTCTTCTGAGTGCAACGCTTGCGGCGGGCAGCCTGCCCGCGCAGCAGGCCGAAACGCTGGCCGACATCCGCCAGGATCTGTCGGTGCTCTACATCGAAATCCAGCGGTTGCGTACCGAGCTGAGCACCACCGGCGCCAGCGACGTGCTGCTGAGCGGCGGCACGCTGGACCGCATCAACGCCATCGAATCGGAATTGCAGCGCGTCACCGCCAAGACCGAAGAGCTGGAATACCGCATCGAAATCGTGGTCCAGGACGGCACCAACCGCATCGGCGATCTGGAATTCCGCCTCTGCGAGCTCGAGCCCGCTTGCGACATCGCCGCCCTTGGCGACACGCCGCGCCTGGGCGGCGCCGAGGCGCCGTCGGCTGCCCCGGCCGACCCGCTGCCCGGCGACAGCCCGGTGCCGGCGGGCACGGAACTGGCGGTGGGCGAGGAAGCCGACTTCATGCGTGCGCAGGAGGCGCTGAACGACGGCGATGGCGCCCGCGCGGCCGAGCTTTTCGCCGCCTTCCGCCAGACCTATCCGGGCGGCCCGCTCGAGGCGGCGGCGCTGCTGGGCGAGGGCCGGGGGCTGGAGGCGGCGGGCGACACCCGCGAAGCGGCGCGCCGCTATCTCGACGCCTATGCCAATTACCCCGAGGCCGACGCCGCCCCCGAGGCGCTCTGGCGGCTGGGCGTTGCGCTGGGCGCGCTGGGCAAGGTGCCCGAGGCCTGCGTGACGCTTGCCGAGGTCGGCGCGCGCTATGCCGGCGACGTGGCGGTCACCGAGGCGCAGGACAGCATGGCGGCGCTGAACTGCCAGTGAGCCTCGATCAGCGCTTCGCCGACGCCATGGGCCAGTTGCTCGGCCCGGATTTTCCCTCCGACATCGCGCTTGCGGTCTCCGGCGGCGGCGACAGCATGGCGATGCTGACGCTGGCGCACAATTGGACCCGGGCCTGGGGCGTCCGGCTTTGGGTCGTCACCATCGACCACGGTCTGCGCCCTGAAAGTGCCGAGGAGGCCACGCTCGTGGCCGAGGAGGTGCGCGCCCTCGGGCATCCGCATGCCACCCTGCGCTGGCACTGGGACGGCGCGGGCAACAAGATGGACGCCGCGCGCCGCGCGCGGCTCGATCTCATCGACCGCTGGCGCGGCGGCATCCGGCATGTGCTGATGGCCCACACCCAGGACGACGTGGCCGAAACCTTTCTGATGCGGCTCGAACGCGGCTCGGGCGTAGACGGGCTGGCGGGCATGGCCCCGCGCCGGCGCGTCCGCGCCATGGGCGACCCCTTGCCCGCGACCGACATCGCCGGCGACCGGCCCGGCGGCGCGCGCTCGGAATGGTTCGAGGTGCTGCGCCCCTGCCTGGACATGACCCGCACCGAGCTGCGCCATTACCTCACCGTTCTGAAGGGCCGCTGGGTCGAGGACCCCTCGAACGAGGACTCGGCCTATGGCCGCGTCCGGATGCGCCGGCTGCTCGCGCTCTTGCAGGACGAAGGCATCGGGGCCGCGACCCTTGCCGCCACCGCAGAGCGCCTGCGCGAGGACCGTTTCGTGCTGGCCATCCGCGCCGAACAGATCTGGCGCGACAGCGGTGCTGCGGCGCACGGCATCCTGATGCTCGATCCCGACTGGCACGGCCCGGTCGAGGCGACGACCCAAAGGCGGCTTCTGAACGCGGCGCTGCGATATGTCTCGGGGGCCGACTACGGCCCCCGCGCCGAGGCGCTGGAGGCGCTGCGCCAACGCATGACCGGCGGTGGCGGCGGCACGCTGCATGGATGCGAGCTTCAGTTCCTGCGCGGCCGCTGGACGATCTTCCGCGAATATGCCGCGGTCGCCGGTCTGACGGGCGTGGTCGGGGATACCGCGCTCTGGGATGGGCGGTGGCGGATTTCAGCGCCCGATTTCAAGGGCTTGACCGTCCGCGCGCTGGGCGAGGACGGCTGGGCGCAGGCGGGCGACAAGCCCGAAGACGCCCCGCCCTTCCGCGCCGCGCTGTCGCTGCCGTCGATCTGGGACGGCGACCGGCTGGTGGCCTGCGACGCGCTGGGCATCGGGCCCGGCGGGACGGCCGCTCTGGCCGGTCAGGGAAACGAAACGGTTCGCTTTTCGCGTTTCCTTCTTTCGCATTGAACCGACCCGTTTGATGTCTATGTTACCATGCAACATCCCCGCACAGGCGGGCGACAAAAGATTTCGGGAGATTTTCCTTGGGAAACGCACGTAACATCGCCTTCTGGGTCGTCCTTTTTCTACTGATCCTGGCGCTATTCAACCTCTTTTCCGGCGGCGGCAGCACGATGCAAAGCCGCGAGGTCAGCTATTCCGACTTCGTCAGCGCGGTCGAGGACCGGTCGGTCAGCTCGGTCACGCTGGACGGCGAGCAGGTGCGCTTCCGCTCGGATGACGGGCAGGATTACGTGGCGATCAAGCCCGAGGATGCCGAGGTCACCCAGCTTCTGATCGAAAACAACGTGCCGGTCAGCGCCACGCAGCAGGAGCAATCCGGGCTGCAAAGCTTCCTGCTCAGCCTGTTGCCGTTCCTTTTGCTGATCGGCGTGTGGATTTACTTCATGAACCGGATGCAGGGCGGCGGCAAAGGCGGGGCCATGGGCTTTGGTAAATCCAAGGCCAAGCTTCTGACCGAAAAGCATGGCCGCGTGACGTTCGACGACGTGGCGGGCATCGACGAGGCCAAGGAAGAGCTGGAAGAGATCGTCGAATTCCTGCGCAACCCGCAGAAATTCAGCCGTCTCGGCGGCAAGATCCCCAAAGGCGCGCTGCTTGTGGGCCCTCCGGGCACCGGTAAGACGCTGCTTGCGCGCGCCATCGCGGGCGAGGCGGGCGTGCCCTTCTTCACCATCTCGGGCTCGGACTTCGTCGAGATGTTCGTGGGCGTCGGCGCGAGCCGCGTGCGCGACATGTTCGAACAGGCGAAAAAGAATGCCCCTTGCATCGTCTTCATCGACGAGATCGACGCCGTCGGCCGCAACCGGGGTTCCGGCTATGGTGGCGGCAACGACGAGCGCGAGCAGACGCTCAACCAGCTTCTGGTCGAGATGGACGGCTTCGAGGCCAACGAGGGCGTCATCATCATCGCCGCCACCAACCGTCGCGACGTGCTGGACCCCGCGCTGTTGCGCCCAGGCCGGTTCGACCGCCAAGTCACCGTGCCCAACCCCGACATCAAGGGCCGCGAAAAGATCCTCGGCGTGCATGCCCGCAAGACCCCGCTGGGCCCCGACGTCGACCTGCGCATCATCGCGCGCGGCACGCCCGGCTTTTCGGGCGCGGATCTGGCCAACCTCGTGAACGAGGCGGCGCTGATGGCCGCACGCGTGGGGCGCCGCTTTGTCACGATGGAGGATTTCGAGAACGCCAAGGACAAGGTCATGATGGGGGCCGAGCGCCGCAGCATGGTCCTGACGCCCGAGCAAAAGGAAAAGACCGCCTATCACGAGGCAGGACACGCCGTCGTGGGCCTTGCGCTGCCGCAATGCGACCCGGTCTACAAGGCCACGATCATTCCGCGCGGCGGCGCGCTGGGGATGGTTGTCAGCCTGCCCGAGATCGACCGCCTGAACTGGCACAAGTCGGAATGCGAGGAAAAGCTGGCCATGACCATGGCCGGCAAGGCCGCCGAGATCATCAAGTACGGCGAGGACAATGTCAGCAACGGCCCCGCCGGCGACATTCAGCAGGCCAGCGCGCTGGCGCGTGCGATGGTTCTGCAATGGGGCATGTCGGACAAGGTGGGCAACGTCGATTACCGCGAGGCGGCCGAGGGTTATTCCGGCCAGACCGCCGGTCTGTCGGTCAGCGCCCATACCAAGGAGATGATCGAGGACGAGGTGCGCCGCTTCATCGAAAAGGCCTATGACCGCGCCTTCAAGATCCTGACCGACCAGAAGGAAGATTGGGAGCGTCTGGCGCAGGGTCTCTTGGAATACGAAACCCTGACCGGCGAAGAGATCAAACGCGTCATGAGGGGCGAACCGCCGCATTCCGGCGACAACGACGGCGACGCGCCCGAGGAAACGCCCAGCATCACCGCGATCCCCAAGACCAAACCCAAGGCCAAGCCGCAGGGCGATGGCGGGCTGGAGCCCGAACCCTCCGTATGAGCGGCACAGCCGAATTCGACTGGGACCCCGGGACCTATCACAGGTTCCGGGGTCATCGGTTGCGGCCGGCTCTCGACCTCTTGCGCGCGGTCCCGCCGCTGAGCGAGGGCGGCATCGCCGACCTGGGCTGCGGCAGCGGCGCGGCGGGCCCCGCACTGGCGCAGCTCAACCGGCCGCTGACCGGCGTCGACAAGAGCGAGGCTATGCTGGCGCAGGCGCGGCATTGTGGCGTCTACGGTCGCCTGGACCAAGCCGACATCGCCGGTTGGGCGCCGGACGAAAAGCTGGCGCTGATCTATTCCAACGCCGCGCTGCATTGGGTTCCGGATCACGCCGCGCTGTTGCCGCGGCTGGCCGGGTATCTGGTGCCCGGCGGCGTTCTGGCGATCCAGATGCCGCATCAGAACAACGCGCCGTCGCATCGGCTCTGGCGCGATCTGGCCGAAGAGCTCTTTCCCGAGGCGATGGCAGAGCGGCTGCCCCAACCGGGCGTTCTTTTGCCCGCCGAATATCACCGGCTGCTCTTGCCGCTGGGCCAGGTGTCGCTTTGGGAGACCGAGTATTACCAGGACCTCGCCCCCGATGGCGAGGGTCACCCCGTCCGGCGCTTTACCGAGGCGACCTATGCCCGGCCGATTCTCGCCCGGCTGAACGATTCGCAGCGCGCCACGCTGATCGCGACCTATGAACGGGTGATCGACAAGGCCTACCCGGCCCATGACGACGGGCGGGTGCTTTTCCCGCTGCGCCGCCTTTTCATCACGCTGGCGGTGTGACCGCGCCGACCGCCACGGGATTGGCGGCGGGCCGCTGACCCCGCAACAAAATTGTTGCAAAGCGATCGCCGCTTTGGTGAAGTGTAATTTATAGATAAAAAATCAATTTATAGTTGTGTTGGTGAGAGGATTTTTCGTATGCCTGCATTGAAACCCACCTCTTTCGAAGCGCGCATCGTCTGGCTTGGCCGCGTTCCCCAGGGCGATGGCGACATGCGATCCCGTCCGGCGGACAAGCTGCAGCTGGAGTTCGGCGGGGCCGCAGGCGAGCGTCATACCGGCCAGACAAGGCGGTCGTGCAAGCGCGTTCTGGACCAGCATCCTTTCGGAACCGAGATCGCCAATGTCCGGCAGCTCGCACTGGTCTGCGAGGAGGAGATGGCGCAGGTCGCCGCAGAGCTCGGCCTGCCCGCGCTCGACCCGGTGCTGACTGGGGCCTCTGTCGTCCTGTCCGGGCTGCCGGATTTCTCGCATCTTCCGCCATCGTCGCGTTTGCAGGGGGCCGATGGCGCGACGCTGGTCGTCGACATGGAAAACCGCCCCTGCAACCTGCCCGCGCGCGAGATCGAAAAGGCCCATCCGGGCCATGGCAAGGCGTTCAAGGCCGCAGCGAAAGGCCGCCGCGGCGTCACCGCCTGGGTCGAACGGCCGGGCCGGCTGGCCATCGGCGATGTCCTGCGCCTGCACGTCCCCGATCAGCCGGTCTGGGCAGGCTACGATCGGGCACCCAGAGCCTTGACCGCCGCCTCCTGAAGGCGGCCCCTTGCGAGGGCGGAACAGCGGCGGCGACAGGCCCGACGGGGCGCGCCGCGCACCTGCGTTTCCGATCTGCTGCACGATGACTGCAGGATCGCCGCAAGGAAGCGGGGAAATGTCGGATTCGCCGCGTTGGAGACTTGTCTGCGGGGATATGGCTTTGGCAAGTCAGATCACAGCGTGCAACGGGGACGCCACATGAGCTTCAAGACCGACATCGAGATCGCCCGCGAGGCGAAGAAACGTCCGATCCAGGAGATCGGCGAAAAGATCGGCATCGGGTCGGACGACCTGCTGCCCTATGGCCACGACAAGGCGAAGGTCAGCCAGAGCTTCATCAACTCGGTGCAGGACCGCGCCGACGGCAAGCTGATCCTGGTCACGGCGATCAACCCGACGCCCGCGGGCGAGGGCAAGACCACCACCACGGTGGGGCTGGGCGACGGTCTGAACCGCATCGGCAAGAAGGCGATGATCTGCATCCGCGAGGCCAGCCTCGGCCCGAACTTCGGCATGAAGGGTGGGGCCGCCGGCGGCGGCCATGCCCAGATCGTGCCGATGGAAGACATGAACCTGCATTTCACCGGCGATTTCCACGCCATCACCTCGGCCCACAGCCTGCTGTCGGCGATGATCGACAACCATGTCTATTGGGGCAACGAGCTTGAGATCGACGTGCGCCGCGTCGTCTGGCGCCGGGTTGTCGACATGAACGACCGCGCGCTGCGCCAGATCACCGCGTCGCTGGGCGGGGTGGCCAACGGCTTCCCGCGCGAGGCGGGGTTCGACATCACCGTGGCCTCCGAGGTCATGGCGATCCTGTGCCTGGCCAGGGATCTCAAGGACCTGGAGCAGCGCCTGGGCGACATGATCGTGGCTTATCGCCGTGACCGGTCGCCGGTCTATTGCCGCGACATCAAGGCCGAGGGCGCGATGACCGTGCTCTTGAAGGATGCGATGCAGCCCAACCTCGTGCAGACGCTGGAAAACAACCCCGCCTTCGTGCACGGAGGGCCCTTCGCCAATATCGCGCATGGCTGCAATTCGGTCATCGCCACGTCGACCGCGCTGAAACTGGCCGATTACGTGGTGACCGAGGCGGGCTTCGGCGCCGACCTGGGCGCCGAGAAGTTCATGAACATCAAGTGCCGCAAGGCGGGTCTGGCCCCGTCGGCGGTGGTCGTGGTGGCCACGGTGCGGGCGATGAAGATGAACGGCGGCGTGGCCAAGGCCGATCTGGGGGCCGAGAATGTCGAGGCCGTGAAGGCCGGCTGCGCCAACCTGGGCCGCCATATCGAAAACGTCAAAAGCTTTGGCGTTCCGGTGGTCGTGGCGATCAACCACTTCGTCACCGACACCGACGCCGAGGTTCAGGCGGTCAGGGATTACGTCGCGGGCCAGGGCGCCGAGGCGGTGCTGAGCCGCCATTGGGAGCTGGGTTCGGAAGGCTCGGCGGATCTGGCGGCGAAGGTGGTCGAGGTGGCCGAGAAGGGTGAGGCGAACTTCGCCCCGATCTATCCCGACGAGATGTCGCTGGCCGACAAGGTCCAGACCATCGCGCAGAAGATCTATCGCGCCGATGCGGCGGATATGGACCAGAAGATCCTCGATCAGCTGAAGCTGTGGGAGGATCAGGGCTATGGTCACCTGCCGGTTTGCATGGCCAAGACGCAGTACTCGTTCACAACCGATCCGAACCGCCGCGGCGCGCCCACGGGCTTTACCGTGCCGGTCCGCGAGGTGCGGCTGTCCGCGGGTGCAGGCTTTGTCGTGGTGGTCTGCGGCGAGATCATGACCATGCCGGGCCTGCCGCGCGTGCCGTCGGCGGAAAACATCCGGCTGAATGCGGACGGGCAGATCGAAGGCCTGTTCTGAGCGGGCGGTGCGCCGTAAAGGCGCACCCTACGGGGAAACGCGGGGTTTTGTAGGGTGCGCACTTGCTGCGCACCGCCCGCAGAGAGAGGACGCAAGATGGCGGCGACGATCATCGACGGAAAGGCCTTCGCGGCCGAGGTGCGGGGCAAGGTGGCGGAGCATGTCGCGCGCCTGAAGGACGACCATGGCATCACGCCCGGCCTTGCGGTGGTGCTGGTGGGTGCCGACCCGGCCAGCCAGGTTTATGTCCGTTCGAAAGGCAAGCAGACGGTCGAGGTGGGTATGGCCAGCTTTGAGCACCGCCTCGCCGAGGACACCGCCGAGGACGAACTGCTGGGCCTGATCGACCATCTCAACGCCGATCCCGAGGTGCATGGCATCCTCGTGCAGCTGCCGCTGCCCGGGCATCTGAACGAGGACCTGGTCATCAACGCCATCGACCCGGCCAAGGATGTCGACGGGTTCCATATCTCGAACGTGGGCCTGCTGGGCACCGGGCAGAAAAGCATGGTGCCCTGCACCCCGCTGGGCTGCCTGATGATGCTGCGGCATCATCACGGGTCGCTGTCGGGCATGGATGCGGTGGTGGTCGGGCGCTCGAACATCGTCGGCAAGCCGATGGCGCAGCTGTTGCTGGGCGACAGCTGCACCGTCACCATCGCGCATTCGCGCACCAGGGACCTGCCGGGCGTGGTGCGCCGCGCCGACATCGTCGTCGCCGCCGTGGGCCGGCCCGAAATGGTGCCCGGGGACTGGATCAAGCCCGGTGCAACGGTGATCGACGTTGGCATCAACCGCATCGACGCGCCGGAAAAGGGCACCAACGAGGATGGCAGCGTCAAGACCCGCCTCGTGGGCGATTGCCACTACGCCAGCTGCGCCGAGGTCGCAGGCGCTATCACCCCGGTGCCCGGCGGCGTCGGCCCGATGACCATCGCCTGCCTGCTGGCCAACACCGTCACCGCCTGCTGCCGCGCCAACGGTCTTCCGGAACCGGAGGGGCTGACCGCCTGACCCGCCGAGCGGGCCGCGGTGCGGCGAAACAGCGGCCAGAGGATCGAGCAGACAGGCCCGGCCTCAGGCCGGGACGGGCACCATGGTGCCCATGAGCACCGCAACCTGCGTCTCGGTCCCGGCATTTTCGGCAAAGACTTCCGCCGTCACCACGATCAGCCGCCGTCCGGGTTTGATCACCCGGCCCCGGGCGATCAGGCGGTCGCCTTTCGCGGGGGCCAGAAAGTTGATCTTGATCTCGGCGGTCACGACCTCCTGATCCTCGGGCAACAGCGTCAGCGCCGAATAACCCGCCGCGGAATCGCCGATCGAGAAGGTCAGCCCGGCATGGGCAAAGCCCTGTTGCTGGCTGGTCGCCCCGGTGATCGGCGCGGCGATGGTGACCGCGCCTGTCTCCACCCCGGACAGCGACGCGCCAAGGGTGGCCATCATCGACTGACGGGCAAAGCTGCGGTGGATGCGCTCGTGGATCGTCATGCGGGCAAAGGACCACAGCGCGTCCGGCTCTGCAAGACGCGTCAGCGCGGCATCGGCACGGCCACGGGCCTTGGCCCGGTCAGGATGGCCTGAGCCGTCTCGGACATAAGGCCGCGCAAGGGCGCGGCATGGCTGAAGAGCCCGCCGGTATAGGTGCCGTAGGCCGGCAGGATCAGCCGCGCCTCGTCGAGCAGGAAACAGGGGCGCGACAACGCCCGGCCCCGGGCGGCGATCCGGGCCTTGGGGTGGTAATGCCCTGAAACCTCGCCGGTTTCCCCCGCCTCCGCAATGTGCCGAAAGACCAGCGGCCCCAGCCGAAGCTCCGCCAGATGCGCGCCTCCCAGCGCCACCAGGCCGGGATCGTGATTGCCCTCGATCCAAAGCCAGCGCCGCCCCGCCTGCAGCCGCGCGATCCAAAGCTGTTCGGCCTCTGGCAGCGCCGCGTCGAGACCGGGGGCGTCGAAACTGTCGCCCAGACAGACGACCTGTTTGGAACCCGTCGCCTCCAGATCCGCTTCCAGCCGCATCAGCGTGTCGCGCGTATCATAGGGCGGCAGCGGCGCGCCGCCCACGGCGGACAACCGCGCGGCCTTGCCGAAATGCAGATCCGACACCACAAGCAAAGTCTGCTCGGGCCAGAAGAGCGCGCCCGAAGCCAGCGCCCGCAGGGATGCGCCATGAAAGGAAAAGGCGAAGGCGTTCATGGCTTGTTCCTGCCACCGCCAGGCGCCCCGTGCAAGGGCGACCTTTCCGGCATCGGGCTTGTCTGCTCTGCCCGCACGTCCGTTCGCGTCCTGGCCTGATCGCCTTCAGGCGCGTCGCGTCCTCACACGCCGAGCTGCGCCAGCCCGCTTTCGTCCAGCAGACGCGTGACCTCTTCCTCCAGCAGCCGCTCGTCGGCGGCGCCCCGGACGGGGACCCGCCCGGCCTCGAGGAAAAGCGGCGCGGCCAGCGGTGTCACGCGGCTCAGCCGCATGTGGTCGATCCGCCCCTCGACACGGGCGCACATCTCGCGGATGCGGTCGAAATCGACGAGGCCGCGCATCGCCTCTTCGCGGGTGATCTGCATCAGCAGGTGGTCGGGGTCGTATTTCAGCAGCGTGTCATAAAGGATGTCCGACGACATCGTCGCCTGCCGCCCGGTCTTGCGCTGCCCGCCGACCTGCCGCTCGATCAGCCCGGCGATGGTGGCCGAGGCGCGGAAGGTGCGTTTCATCACTGCATTGCCCGCCAGCCAGCCGTCCAGCCCATGCTCCAGCGCGGCCAGATCGAAGAGCGGCGCGGGATCGGTCACGGCATCGAGCCCCCAGATCAGCGTGGCGTAATCGGTGGCCACAAAGCCCATCGGCGCCAGCGCCATCTCCTCCATCCGCTTGGTCAGCAAGAGCCCCAGCGTCTGCTGCGCGTTGCGCCCGGCAAAGCCGTAGACGACCATCTGTTCGCGCCCGTCGCGGGGGAAGGTCTCGATCAGCAGACGCCCCGGTTTCGGCAGCCGCGACACCTGGCGCTGCAGATGCAGCCAGTGCGCGGTGTGGCCCGGCAGGTCGGGCCAGCTTTGCTGCTGGAACATCGCGACGATGCGCTGCGACAGCTGGGTCGAGGTGGCGAATTTGGTGCCCATGAAGGTGGCGATCTTGGGCTTGCGCCCGGGGTCGCGAGTGACCTCGACCGTCAGTTCGCGCAGGCCTTCGTAGCGCACGATTTGGCCGCCGATCAGAAAGGTGTCCCCGCGCGTCAGCGAGGCGGCGAAACCTTCCTCGATCTCGCCCAGCGGCGCGCCGCCGCGCCCGCGCCACCTGACCTTCAGCGTGTCGGTGTCCTGGATCGTGCCGATATTCTGCCGGATGCGCACGGCCGAACGCGGGTCGCGCAGCTGCCACAGCCCGTCGGGGCGCTGTTGCAGCCGCTGCCACTGGTCGTAGGCGCGCAAGGCATAGCCGCCGGTGGCGCAGAAATTCAGACAATCGTCGAAGGCCTCCCGCGTCAGCCCGGCATAGGGCCCGGCGGCGGTCATCTCCGCGTAAAGCCCGTCCGCGTCGAAGGGTCCGGCGGCGGCGGCGATCAGGATATGCTGGCAGAGCACGTCACGCGGGCCGGGCCCGCGCGCCTCGCCGTCCAGATCATGGGCGCGCACGGCTTCCAAAGCGGCCACGCATTCCACCACCTCAAAGCGGTTCGCCGGCACCAACAGCGCCTTGGACGGCGCGTTGTAGCGGTGGTTGGCCCGGCCGATCCGCTGCACCAGCCGCTTGACGTTCTTTGGCGCGCCGACCTGGATCACCAGATCCACGTCGCCCCAGTCGATCCCCAGATCGAGCGAGCCGGTGCAGACGATGGCCCGCAAATCGCCCCGCACCATCGCCGCCTCGACCTTTTCGCGTTGACCGCGGTCGAGCGATCCGTGGTGGATGCCGATGGGCAGCGCTTCGTCATTGGCCAGCCACAGGTTGTGGAAAAAGATCTCGGCCTGGGCGCGGGTGTTGTGAAAGATCAGCGTCGTACGGTGCCGTTTGACCTCCTCCAGCACCGCCGGGATCGCATAGGCCGCGCCGCCCCCCGACCAGGGCGGCGGCGTCTCGGTGACCAGCATTCGAATGTCCGGATCGGGCCCGGGATCGGCGGTCAGGATCTCGCAAGGGTCGGGGTGACGCGCCAGGAACCGGGCGATGGCCTGCGGATCCTCGACCGTGGCCGACAGCCCCACCCGCCGCAGACCGGGGCAAAGCCCCTGCAGCCGCGCCAGCGCCAGCATCAGCTGATCGCCGCGCTTCGAGTCCGCCAGCGCGTGGATTTCGTCCACCACAACCCGGCGCAGCCCGGCGAACATGCGCGGCGCATCCTCGTAGCTGGTCAGCAAAGCCAGCGATTCCGGCGTGGTCAGCAGAATATGCGGCGGGTCGGCGCGCTGGCGCTTCTTGCGGCTGGCGGGCGTGTCGCCGGTGCGATCCTCGACCCGGATCGGCAGCCCCGCCTCGTCGATGGGCGTGCGCAGGTTGCGCTTGATATCCGCCGCCAGCGCCTTCAGCGGGCTGACGTACAGCGTGTGCAGCCCCTCATGCCCGCCCTCTTCCAGCTCCGCCAGCGTCGGCAGGAACCCTGCCAGCGTCTTGCCGCCCCCCGTAGGCGCGATCAGCAACAGCGCCGGTGCGCCCGCCCGCTCCAGCATCGCCTGCTGATGCGGATGCACCTGCCAGCCGCGGCTGTCGAAAAAGGACCGTAACGAGGGGGGAAGCGCCGTCATCCCCCTCAGATAATCCGCCGCCCGGCAAAGCAAAACACCCATGTTTCACTGATCCACAAATATCCCGGGGGGCTGCGCAGCAGCGGGGGCAGCGCCCCCTCCATGGCCCGCCAGTTGCGCATTGCGCGGAAAGGCGGCGCGGGCCAAGCTGCGCCAAAGGGAGGACCGCCATGCTGCACGGCATCCGTATCGTCGAATTCGAGGCTTTGGGCCCCGCGCCCTTCGCGGGCATGTTGCTCGCCGATCTGGGGGCCGAGGTGATCGTCGTGCACCGTCCCGGCGCCGCCGACACGCCCGGCAAGGCCGAACGCAACCTGCTCGACCGCGGCAAGCGGTCGATCGCGCTCGACCTCAAGTCGCCCGGCGACCTTACCATCGCCCGCGCGCTCCTGCGCAGCGCCCACGGCGCGACCGAGGGACTGCGTCCCGGCGTGATGGAGCGGCTGGGCCTCGGCCCGGACGACGCGCTGGCGCTCAACCCCGCGCTGGTCTACGGGCGCATGACCGGCTGGGGGCAGGACGGCCCGCTGGCGCGCCAGGCGGGGCACGATCTGAACTACCTCGCGCGCAGCGGCGCGCTCTTTTACGCCGGGCTGCCGGGGCAGGTGCCCGGCGTGCCGCCGACGATGCTGGGCGACATCGGCGGGGGCGCGCTCTACCTGACGGTCGGCATGCTGGCGGGCCTGATGCAGGCGCGCGCCACCGGCGAGGGCACAGTGGTCGATGCGGCCATCGTCGACGGGGCCAGCCACATGATGGCGCTGCTTCTCTCGATGGGCTCGGCCTTTTCGACCCATGCCCGCGGGCAATCGCTGCTCGATGGGCCCCATTGGTCGCGCTGCTACGCCTGCGCCTGCGGCGGTCATGTGGCGGTGCAATGCCTGGAACCGAAGTTCTACGCGCTCTTTCTGGAACGGCTCGGGCTGACCGGCGATCCGCTCTTTGCCGCGCAATTCGACCCTTCGCTCTGGCCGCAGCAGGCGGCTGTGCTCGAATCCCTCTTCGCCAGCCGGAGCCGCGACGATTGGGCAGCGGTTTTCGCGGGCAGCGACGCCTGCGTCGCCCCTGTCCTCAGCCCGGACGAGGCGCAATCCGATCCGCATATCGCCGCGCGGGGCATCTGGCAGGCTGGCGCGCCGCGCGCCGCACCGCGCTTTTCCACCCAGCCGCCCGCGCGGCCCCCGGATCCGCCGCTGCGCGGGCAGGACAGCGCCGCCATTCGCACAGAGCTGGAACGCGAAGGATACCTATGACATTCGAGGCTTTCGACGCGCTTCTGGCCGCGCGCCACTCCTGCCGGGCCTTCCGGCCCGACCCGGTGCCGCGCGCGACGATTGACGACATACTGACCACGGCCCGGCAGGTGCCCAGCTGGTGCAATTCCCAGCCCTGGCAGGTGATTGCCTGCGGGGCCGAGGAAACCGACCGCCTGCGCGACGCACTTTACGCCCACGCCGCCCGGGCCGCGCATGCCAGCGACATCCCCTTTCCCGACCGCTACGAAGGCGTCTACCGCGACCGCCGCCGCGCCTGCGGCTGGCAGCTTTACGAGGCGGTGGGCGTGGAAAAGGGCGACCGCGCGGGATCGGCCCGGCAGATGATGGAGAACTTCCGCTTCTTCGGCGCGCCGCATTTCCTGCTGATCACGACGCCCAAGGATCTGGGCCCCTACGGCGTCCTTGATTGCGGGGCCTTCGTGACGGCGGTGCTGCTGGGTTTGCAGGCCAAGGGGCTGGGCGGGATCGCCATGGCCTCGGTCGCGGGCTTTTCGCCCTTCCTGCGCGACTGGTTCGGCGTTGCGGACGACCGCGACATCCTTTGCGGCATCGCTCTGGGTCATCCCGACCCCGACCACCCCGCCAACGGATTCCGCACCGTCCGCGCCGCGACCGGAGAGTTCGTCGACTGGCGCTGAAACCGTGGCCTAGCCGCTTTCCTCCAGCCGGTCGGTGGCCGGCGGCGGCGTCGGGCTGAGCGCCGAGAGCCGCGCGTAAAGCGTGTCGTCCATCGCAAAGGTCATGCCCGCAAGCGAGGGCTGCAACTGCTCGGCAGTGCGCGCCGACAGGATCGGCACGGGCCGCGCCTTGTGGCGGCCGACCCAGGCCACCGCCAAAGTCGCCGGATCTATGCCCAGCTCGGCGGCGATCTCGCAAAGGCCGCGGGCCCCGTCGTGCATCGCCGCCACGCCGTAGCGCGCGGCATAGCGTTCGTCCTCGGTCAGCCGACCGCTGCCGCCGTCCAGATACTTGCCGGTCAGCAGCCCGCCGCCCAGCGGCGAATAGGGCACCGGGACGATGCCCTCGGCGAGGCACATGGGCAGAATCTCGACCTCGGCCTGGCGTTTGACCAGGTTGTACATCGGCTGCAACACGTCGATGCGCACTCCAAAGCGCGCGGCCACGGCCTGTGCCTTGGTCACCTGCCAGGCGGCGTAATTGGACACGCCGATATGCCGGATCTTCCCCTCGGCCTTCAGCCGCGCCAGGGTCTCGAACGTCTCTTCAAGCGGCGTGTCATTGTCCCAGCGATGCATGTAAAGCAGGTCGATCACGTCCATATCCAGCCGCTTCCGGCTGGTGTCGAAGGTGGTCAGGATATTGTCGCGCGACGCGCCGCCCGTATAGCTGGCCTTGGTCGCGATAAAGAGATCGTCGCGCTCTGACGCGGCGAAGCGGCCCAGCAACGTCTCGGACGCGCCGTCGGTATAGACATAGGCGGTGTCGAAAAGACGGATGCCGGCGGCCCGGCAGGCGTCGTACATGGCGTGGCTCTGCGCTTCGTCGGCGCGGCCGCCGAATTGCATCGTGCCAAAGGCGAAGTCTCCGGCGGGGGCGCCGGACGGGGTGCGAAGATCGGGTCTCATGCGCCAAAGGTGCCACGGGTCGGCGTCCAGCGCCAGAGCCAAGGGCGCGTGACCAAGTCGACCTCGCCGCCGGGCGTGTGGCTCAGGCCTCTGCCAGCAGGCGGCCATAGCCGGCCACAGGGTCGGTCAGCCCGCCCAGCCGCATCATGTGCCAGCCCAGCACCTGGTTCGAGCTGAGCACCGGCAGGCCCGTCGCCGCCTCGAGCGGGGCGATCACCTCGAGCGTGCGCAGGTTGGTGCAGGACATGAAGATCGCGTCGATGCCGCCCTGCGCGGCCAGCGCCTCTGCCGACGTCATGATCGAGCCGGGCGAGATGCGCACCACGTTTTCCTCGCGCGCCTCGTTGAAGCTGCCGAAGACCGGGGTGGCGACGCCGGCCTTGCCCAGAATGCCGCGCAGCTGGTCCGACACCTCGGCCACATACGGCGACAGCACGCCCAGCCGTTTGATCCCCATCGCCTCGCAGGCCGCCAGCAGCGCGCTCAACGGGTTGGTGACCTGCCGCACCGGGGCCGCATCGCGGATCAGCGTGGCGATGCGCTCGGCCCCGATCACCGCCGTGCCCGAGGTGCAGCCATAGGCGGCGACCGCGAAGGGTTCCGCCTGCGGCAGCAGCGCGGCGGTCCGGGGCAGGTCGTGCTCCATCTGCGCCAGCGTCTCGGGCGTGACCTCGAGGTCCGAGGGGACCCGACTGACCAGCAGGTTGACCGCGCCGGGCAGGATGCGGCGCAGATCGTGCTCGAGGCTTTCGTCGCGCTGCAGCACGATCAGCCCGAAGCGCGGCTCGTTCGCGGGGGCTTGGGTATAGGTGAAATCCATCAGGCCTCCAGTACGGGGATTGCGGCGGTGGCGGGCGTCGACAGCCATTCGGCGCGCGCGTCCCGGATCACGATGTTTTCCTCGTGCACCATCAGCCTGCCGGGGCCGGTGCGCACGAAGGGTTCCAGCGTCAGCACCATGCCGGGCTCCAGCACCGTGTGATCGCCGGGGATGAGCGAGGGCCATTCGGTCAGCTGCATCCCCAGCCCGTGGCCCAGCCGCCCGTCCTCGGGACCGGCGCCGCAGACCGCCGCCATGGCGTGGAAGAGATCGGCAGCGCTTGCCCCCGGGCGGGCCGCGTCGAACCCGGCGCGGGTGGCGTCGATCAGCCGTGCATGGGCGGCGGCGACCTCGGCGGTGGGCGGGCCGACCGAATAATTCCGGTCGAAATCGCAGAAATAACCCTGGCGGGTCAGCCCGGTATCCAGCATCAGCACGTCCCCCGCCGCCAGCGGCGTAGCTGTGGCGGGTGAGATGACGTCGGCGTAGCCCCCGGTCTCGGCGGCCCCTGCGAGGTAAGGCACGAAATCCGCGCCTTCGTCGAGGCAGAGCCGCTGGAAATCGCGGAACACCCGGTCGAGGCCGACCCCCGCGCGGGCGATCTGAGGCACGCGGGCGAAGGCACGGTCGGCGATGCCGCAGGCCTCGCGGATCAGGGCGATCTCGGCCTCGGATTTCACCATCCGCAGGCGACGCAGGATGCCCCGGTCATCCGTCAGCCGGCTGGGTCCGAGTGTGTCACCCAGCCGCCGGAAATCCGCCAGCGGCATGCGCAGGTGGGTCTCGTGCCCCATGGGCAGGCCGATGGCCCCGTTGGTGCCCGTCAGCTCGCGCAGGGTGTCGGTCAAGAGCCCGATGCCGTCGTCGGTCAGGTCGGGGGCGTTCCAGCTGCGGATGTCCTCGACACCGCTGCGGCGCATCAGCGGCGCGCCGATGGCGGGGATCACGGCCACGGGCGCGCCGCTGGCGGGCAGGATCAGGAACCACGGCCGGGTCGGGCTTTCCCAGAAGCGCGTCAGATAGCCGGTGAAATAGCGCACCTCGGGTTCGGTCGTCAGCAAGAGCGCGGCCAGACCGGCCTTGGCCATCAGCGCCTGCGCGCGTTGGCGGCGGTCGGCGTATTCCCCGGGCGGCAGCGTCATTCGGGCGCTTCGGTGACGAAGGTCAGGATCCGGGAATTCGCGTCGATCCCCAGTGCCTCGCGCCTGCGGTCCAGGTTCATGAGCAGCGCCAGCCCCGCCCCGCCCGAGGGCGTCGTCGCCATGCCCTGCGCGGCGAGCGCGGGCAGGGCGGCCTCGACCTCGGCGTCGCTCAGGCTGACGGCGGCGTCCGCGTCGCGCGCCAGCCCGCGCAGCGCGATAAGCGACGCCTCCTTGCAGTCGAGCCGGCCCATAGACGACACCGGACCGGTCACCGGCGTAAAGCGCCCCGCCTCGAGCGAGGCGGCGATGCAGGGGGCCCAGGCGGGTTCGACCACGACGACCTTAGGCGCGTCGCCCCAGGTCTTGCGCGTGGCCGCGGCTACCGCCGCTGCCAGCCCGCCGACCCCGCCCTGCACCACCACATGGGTGGGGGCGGCGTCGATCTGGTCGGCGACCTCGGCCATGATCGCCAGGTAGCCCTGCATTAATATCCAAGGGGACTCTGTGTAGCCGGGCCAAGAGCTGTCCGACAGCAGCGTCCAGCCTTTTTCGGCGGCGGCATGGGCGGCGGCGTCCATGCTGGCCTCGTAGTCGCGGCCCGCGCGGACGACCTCGGCCCCCTGGGCCGCCAGCCGCTGGGCGAAGGCGTCGGGCACGGTGTCCGACAGGTACACCACGGCCCTAGCGCCAAAGACCCGCGCCCCGGCCGCGACCGACAGCCCGTGATTGCCCGCGCTTGCGGTGACATAGGTCCGGCCCGCCAGCGCCTGCGACAGATCCTCGGCCCCGGTGTCGGCGGCGGCCCGGGCGATCACATGCGCCGCCCCCAGCGCCTTGAAGCTGCCCAGCCCCATGCGCCCGCGTTCGTCCTTGGCCCAGACCTGGGCCACACCGGCGGCCTCGGCCACGCCGGGCAGGTCTGTCAGCGGCGTCGCGCCCGCGGCCGGGCATTGCGCCAGCAAGGCCAGCACCGGCGCAGGATCGTCCGAGGGGAAGGGGATGTCGTCGGGCAGCTCGAACGCGGCATCGCCGCCGCGGAACCGGTTGAGGATAAGGTCAGGTGTCATGGCGCCTCCGTTGCCACGCCATGAGGCGCGGCGCGGCGCGGCTTGTCAAACCCGGACCGGACAGGAGATGTGCGAAAAGCGTCGTTTCGCGTCGTTCATGCCCGGGCCAAGGCGCCGGGGGCGCCTAGTAATCCTTTTCGAAGAAGATCCCGACGCTGGTGTCGCCATCCGAACCGACCGATCCCCGTGCCGTGACGCTCTTGGAGATCGACAGGTTGAGGTTGATCTCGGTGTCGCCGGTCGCGCCCACCGTGACGTCGGTATAGACGTTGTCGGACAGATACTTGCCCACCCGCAGATCGGTCGTGCCGTCGGCGTTGGTTTCCAGGTCCAGCTCGTCGAGCCCGAAGCCCATGCGCAGCCGGTCGACGATCCCGCCGCCGCCGCGCCCGGCAAGCGTGTTGACCGCCGCCGCGATGCGCAGCGCCTGAAGCGCCGAGATGTCGGTCACATCACGGCCGAAAAGCAGCAGCGCCAGCACCTCTTCCTCGGGGCGTTCCGGGACCGAGGTAATCACGACATCGGGCGACGAAGCCAGCCCCTGCACGATGATCCGGATCACCGTCTCGTCGCGTTCGGCATCGGCCTGCAGGCGCAGATAGGGGTCGAAATCGCCTTGCAGCTGGGCATAGCCCTCGGACAGCAGCAGCCGCTGGCCCAGAAGGTCGAGCCGCCCGCGGATCAGGTCGAAGCGGCCTTGCGGCACGACCTCGGCGGTGCTGCCGGTCACGCGCAATTGCCCGCCCAGCTCGGCGTCCAGCCCGCGGCCCCGGATGAAAATCCGCGCGGGCGCGTTGATCGTCAGGTCGAGCGGATAGACCGCCCCGCCACCGCCGCCGACGCCCGAACCGCCGGTGCCCTCCTCGAGCAGACCGGCGCGGGCGCGGCTGCTGCGGACGGGCGCGGGTTCGTTGACATGGGTCAGCTCAAACGCCCGGCTCGGGCCCCCCAGCCCGGTTTCGGGGATACGCACCTCGACCGTGCCCAGGTCGATCCGGCCGCCCAGCCGCGCGCCGCCCGTCAGCGGGCCGCTGAAGGTCAGACGACCGTCGACGCTGGTCTCGAAGAGCCCCGGTTCTTCGACCTGCACGCCGATCAGCGCGATGGTCAGATCGGCAGGGAAGGGGGCCGACAAGGTGATCGGGCCCGAGGCTTCGATCCGCCCGCCCTTGGCCGGCTGCGCGTCCACCGACACCGAGGCCCGTCCGCCCGAAAGCGCCACGTCGACATTCATGTCGCGCAGCGCCTGCGCCATGGTCGGCAGGATGAATTCCGCGCCGGTGCTGCGAACGCTGCCCGACACCGACGACAGGGCCAGCGGACCGTTGAGCGCAAGGTCGAAGCTTGCCAGTCCGGTCAGAAGGCGCGGCTCGATGAACCGGTTGGCAAGGCCCAGCGGCGCCTGCCCGGCAAGGCTCAGGTTGGCGCGGTCAAAGCCGGGGGCGAGGGTGCCGTTGGCCTGTGCCTCGGTGCCGCCGGGGCCGGTGAGGGCGGTGTCGATGGTCCAGTCGCCGGTGTCGCGCTGTGCTGTGCCGCGCGCGCTGGCGGGGCCGTCGAAACCGGGGGCCACGAGGCCGAGGTTGCGCAGCAGAACGTCAAAGCGCAGGCGGCTGCGGGTCGGACCGAGCGAGCCGGTCAGATCGGCGGTCAGCTGCGGGTTGCCCAGATCGAGCGTGTCGAAGATCAGCGTGCCGTCGGCATTGCGCCGCGCGTCCAGCGTCAGGTCCGTGGCGCCGCGCGTCAGCGCGTCGACCGTGGCGATGCCGGTGGCGATGTCCTCTGCTCGCCCGGTCAGCCGGGCGCTGGCGCTGCCGTCGCGCAGATCATAGCGGCCGCCGCCGTCAAGGCGCACCGCGCCGCCGAGCGCGCGGCCCGCAAGCCCGGCATAGGCCGCCAGACGGTTCAGCGCCAGCGCGCCGTCGGCGTCGACCGCGACGATCTCGCCATCGGCTTTTTCCAGCGTGACGGTGCCGTCGAAACGGCTGTCGCCGGGGGCTGTGGCGTCAAGCGCCAGGTCCCATTTCGCCGCATCCTCGCGCGCCGTGCCGTTCAGGCGCAGCGGGCCGGAAAGCTGGGGCAGGGGGACGGACACATCCGGCACCGACAGGTCGAAGCGGGCAGCGCTGGCGTCGGGTTCGATCACGCCCTCGGCGGTCAGGTCGATGGCCTGCCCATCGATGAAGAGCTCGTTGATGGCAATGCGCGGCCCGGCCTGATCGACGTCGACGCGCAGCCGCGTCTCGCCGCGCAGCAGACGGTCGACCGGGTCGATGGCGACCGCCAGATCGGTCGCCGACCCGTCCAGCACCGCGCTGAGGGCGTTGCCCGCCGGATCGAAGGTGACTTGCCCGGCCAGATCGACCGCGCCGCCCAGGTTCCGCTGCGCGACGGCGGCGAAATCCGCCAGGGCGCCGACGCTCAGCTGGCCATCGGCGGCAATGGGGCCCAGCCCGGTCTCTGCTTTGGCCAGCGACACGTCGCCGTCGAACCGGGCCGCGCCCGGCCCCTCGGCCATCACGTCAAGCAGCCAGGCCGCATCGGTTTCGCGGAACGTGCCGGTCAGGTTTGCGCGCCCCGGCAGGTCGGGCAGCGGCACCGAGAGGTCGGGCAGGGTCAGGTCGAAGCGTCCGGCGCTTGCGCCGCTGCGCAGCTCGGCCTGCGCCGTGACGTCGATGAAATCGCCGTCCACCGCAAAGTCGCGCAGCACCGTGCCGCCGGTGTCGCGCCGGGCGCTCAGGCGCAGTTGCGTCGATCCGGCCAGCAGGCGGTCGGCTTCGGGGATGGATGTGGCAAGGTCGGTTGCCCGGCCCTTGAGATCCACGTCGAAGGACCCGGACACCGGCTGCGCCTGCACCGTGGCGACCACATCGACCGACCCGCCCAGGTCGCGCCCGGCCAGTCCGGAAAAGCGCGAGATGTCGTCGGCGATCAGGCCCAGATCGCCCGAGATGTTCAGATCGACGCCGCCGTCGACCCCGGCCAGCGCGGCGTTGCCGGTCAGCCGCGCGCCTGCCGCGCTCAGCGCGATGTCGGCGATGCGCAAAGGCGCGCCGGGCTGCCAGTCGATGCTCAGCGCGCCCGAGGCGCTGTCGCCGACGGCCTGCGCCAGCGCCGGGTCCGCCAGCGCGATGCCGCCCGTGTCGAGGTTCAGCGAGCCGCTGACCTCGCCCAGCGACACGCCGTCGCCGCGCCGGATGCGGCCCGAACCGTTCAGCGCGATGCTGCCAATGCTCAGATCGGGCCGCGTCAGCCCGTCGATGCGTCCCTCAGCCGACCAGCCGTCATCGCGTTCGGCGTCGTAGCGGATCACCAGATCGGCAAGATCGACGCGGGTTTCCGCGCCGGGTATGGCCAGCAGCACCGGCGCGCCGGTGGCGTCGGCGATCCTGAGATCGACATCTATGTTGCGGGGCCATTGGTCGGGGCCAAGCTCGACCGCGCCGTCAAGCGATATGGCGTCGGCCTTCAGCGCCAGCCGGTCGAGCCTGAGTCCGCCATCGGCCAGCTGCGCCCCGTCCGCCTGCAACGCGATCCGCGGGCCGAAGAATTCGTGGTAGTCCGGCAGCAGAAGCGGCCGAATGTCGCCCGCTATATCGACCCCAAAGGCCGAACCGCCATCCTCGGCCCCTCGCAGGGCGACGGTGCCGGTGATCCGCTCTTGTCCGTCGGTGGCCAGAGCGATGCCCGCTCCGAAATCGCCCAGCGGGCCGCTGCCCTCGACCGAGAGCCGCACCGGCGGCGTGCCGGGCAGGCTCATGAGCGTCGCGGCGATCCCGCCCGGCCCCTCGGCCAGCAGCAGCTTCAGATCGAGCTGGCGGGTTTCATTGGCAAAGCGTCCCTCCAGGTCGAACTGCCCCTCGGGGCCGTCGATCCGGCGGACGTTCAGATTGGCGCCGCCCTCGCCCCCGGCCAGATCGGCAGAACCTTCGACCGTCAGCGATATGGGCTGGCCGAGAAACGAGTCGCCCAGGTTGACCGCGCCGATGGCCAGCTTGCCGATCTGAACCTCGACCGGCAGGTCCGGCAGCTGGAACGGCCCGCTCGCCTCGGGCGGGGGCAGGTCCGACGCGGGCACCGGCGCGCGCAGCACGTCGAGCGTCGTGGCCGTCAGCTCATCAACCTGGATGCGCGCCGAAAAGAGCGCCCGGCGGTTCCAGACAAGGACCACGTCCTGCAGCCGCAGCCAGATCCCTTCGCCATCGGCGATGGTCATTTCCTGAATGGTCGCCTCGGAGCTCAGCGCGCCTTCGAAGCCGACGATCCGCACCTCGCGCCCGGCGTCGGACAGCGCGTCCTCCAGCAGGCCCTGAAGATAACCCCGGTCGTCCTGATCGTCCTGCGCCTGCGCAGGCAGGGCAAAGGCAAAGAGCGCCAGAAGAAGAGCGGCGAGAAATCTCAAAACGCTTGTCCTATTCCGATGTAGATCTGCACGCCGTCGCCGGTGTCGCCGCCCGTGGGCATCGCGACGTCAAAGCGGATCGGGCCGATGCCGGTGTTGTAGCGCAGCCCCAGCCCGGCGCCGGAATGCCAGTCGCCGTTGCCGTCATAGCTGCTTTCGGCGCCGATATAGCCCGCGTCGGCAAAGGCCACGATGCCGATGTTTTCGGTGATCGACGTGCGCAGTTCGGCCGAAAGGCCGACAAAGCTGCGCCCGCCCGACCGGTCGCCGCCGCCCAGGTCCACATCCAGCGACTTGTAGGGCTGGCCGCGCACCGTGCCGCCGCCACCCGAGGCGAAGAGCAGTTCCGGCAGCGTGTTGTCGATCTCGGAGCCCAGGACCGATCCCATCTGCAGGCGGCCCGCGACGACATTGCGGGTTCCGAGCGACTTGAACCCGCGCAGATCGCCGAAAAGCCGCGCGCCGCTGTCGCTGTCGCCAAGACCCAGGTAGGGCGTCGCCTCGACGCTGACGTAATAGCCGTTCTTGGGGTTCAGCGGGTCGTCGCGCCGGTCGTAGACCAGCGTGCCGTGCAGCGGCACCAGCTGGAAATACTGCTCGCCCAGGTCGGTTTTCGTATCCGCCTCGAGATAGCCGACATAAAGTTCGGTCGTCAGCTCTTCGGACCAGATCCGGCTCAGACCGACGCCGAATTCAAAGCGTTCGGATTCGTAGGCCGGTTCGACCTCGAGAAGGTATTCCCCGAAGGTGAAGAAATGCGTGTCCGGCCCGATGGCCGCGGGCACGTCGAGCCGCGCGCGCAGCAGATAGTCGATGTCCTCGGTCACGGTGCCGATGTTGCGCACCTCGGCGTCGAAACGCAGCCGTTCGGCGCCGCCCGCTATGTTGCGGTGCAGCCAGAAACCCGAAAGCGTCACCCCGTCGAGCGACGACAGCTCTGCCCCGGCACCGATGCGCCGGGGTTTGCGGTCGGCCACGCGGGCCTCCATCTCGAGCACGTCGCCCACCGCTTCGCCCTCGACCAGCTGGACCGAAGAGAACGCCTCGGTCCGGCGCAGCCGCTCGGCCGAGCGGGCGACCTCGTCGGGGTGGAACACCTCGCCGCGCGGCAGGCCCGCGATCCGCCGGATCGCCGCGGCGCGCACGGCGCTGGGTGTCGTCACCTCAAGGCGGCCGAACCGCAGGCGCGGCCCAGGGCCGATCCGGACATCGGCCGATAGCGTGTCGCTGGAATGATTGGCGGTGACTTTTTCGGAAACCGGTTCGGCCTTGGCATGACCCGCCTCGCGCCATCCGGTGACCGCGGCGTCTACCGCGTCGCCGACCAGGGTCGCCGGGGCCGGTTCCCCCTCGCGGAAGCCCTCGGGCATTTCGGTGCCCTCGGCCAGCGGCGCCACTTGCGCGCGGGAAAAGCGGTAGAGCGGGCCGGGGTCGATTTCGACCACGATGATGCCGATGCGGCTGGGCGGCGACAGAACAGGGATCGCCGCAGCCTCGGTCCCGTCGACGCGGATGTTGACGGTGCCGCCGTAGTAGCCTTCGGAATATAGGTATTCGGTCAGTCGGCGGTAATCCGCCAAAGCCGTCGCCATCAGGTCCTCGGGCAAGACACGGCCCTCGGATTTGGCCGCGCGCAACAGCGACGCATCCTTGAGGCGGGCGGTGAAATCCTCATCCGCGGTGTCGACGCGGAACTGCAGGTCGTCCAGCGCCCGCGCCTGCGGAGCGGCCGCCAGCAGCCCCATACAGAACACGGCGCACATAGAGCGATAGACGGTCACGAAGCTGCCCCTCCCCCGGTCGAAATTGGTCCTTTCTACCGTGCCTCGCTGGTGTGTTCCAGACAAAGCCGCAGAGGACATGGCGCCGGTACCCGGCACCGCCCAATTTGTACGAAGAAAGACCGACGCTGGATCACAAGAGCCGCAGGCCCGGCAGGACAGCCTAGGTCCGCCGCAGGCGGATCACCACGTCTACCGCCGAAATTTCTGCCCCGTCCGGCGCGTCGGGCAGACGCGTGATCTCAAGCTGGTCGGCGGGGGCATCGGTCAGCCGCCCCTCGTCCTCCCAGAAGAAATGCGGATGGTCGTGGGTGTTGGTGTCGAAATAGCTTTTCGACCCGTCCACCGTCACTTCCTGCATCAGGCCCGCGTCGCAGAAAGCCCGCAACGTGTTGTAAACTGTCGCCAGCGACACGCTTTCGCCCTGCTGCTTGGCCGAGTCGAAAAGGCTTTCGGCGGTGACATGCCGATTTTGACCGTCGCCGATCAGGAGCGCCGCAAGCGCCACACGTTGCCGCGTCGGGCGCAGGCCCGCCTGCCCGAGCCATTTGGTGCTGCGCGTGATCGCTTCGGTTGTCATTTTCTATCCTGCAAACCCTTACCTTAACACTGCATATAAAGCGCGGCGGGCGAGGATTTCAAATGAATTTCCCATGAAGGCGCGCAGAATGGGCGCAATGCCGCGGGCTTGCACCTGCCGCAAGCGCGGTGCTAGAGGATCTCGACACCGAAGGCATAGGAACGGGGACACGAGGCGATGGGGCAGTATCCAACGAGTTTTGACAAGGACGACCTGCTGAAATGCTCACGTGGCGAGCTTTTCGGCCCCGGCAACGCGCAGCTGCCGGCGCCGCCCATGCTGATGATGGACCGGATCACCGATATTTCGGGCGATGGCGGCCTGCACGGCAAGGGCCATGTTGTGGCGGAATTCGACATCACGCCGGACCTTTGGTTCTTTGAATGCCATTTCCCGGGCAATCCGATCATGCCTGGATGCCTCGGCCTCGACGGGCTGTGGCAGCTGACAGGCTTCAACCTCGGCTGGCGCGGCTGGCCGGGGCGCGGCTATGCGCTGGGTGTGGGCGAGGTCAAGCTGACCGGCATGGTCCGCCCCGACCGCAAGATGCTGACCTACAAGGTGGATTTCACCAAGGCCGTGCAGACCCGCCGCCTGACCATGGGCGTCGCCGACGGCATCGTCGAGGCGGATGGCGATGTGATCTATCAGGTCAAGGACATGAAGGTCGCCCTGTCCGAAAGCTGAACCGGCGCATTGACCGACGTATGAAAAAGAGGCCTCCGGGCCTCTTTTTTGCTGCGCGGCTTTGTTGCGCGGCGGCTTGGCCTTGCCGATGCCACGCGCTGCCGCGAACTTGATGAATGTCAAACGCGATGACCCCCGGGCGCATAAAGTGGCGGTCGTGCGGCGGAGCGTTCCGCGAGCACACAGGCTGCAACTGGTATCGTGAGCTTGGGAGGTCACATCATGACATACCGGAAAACCGGAGCGCATCTGATCGCGGCATTGATCCTGGCCAGCGGCCCGGCCTTCGCCGATGTGGTCGGCGAACAGGAATACATGGCCGCCTGCGCAGGCTGCCACGGCGAGAGCGCGCGGGGGGACGGGCCTCTTGCGGGGCTTCTGAACATTTCCACCCCCAGCCTGTTGGAGCTGTCAAAGGCGAACGATGGCGCCTTTCCGCTGGACGCGGTCCTTAAGACCGTCGACGGGCGCGACGGGGTCCGGGCGCACGGCAGCGCGATGCCGGTCTGGGGCGAGCGATTCCAGGTCTCGGCCACCAGCCAGCGCGGAGAGACCGCCGACATGGTCGCGCGCGGGCGCATCCTGTCGCTCGTCTATTATCTGCAATCCATCCAGGAATAGCGAGCGGGGCGGTTTCCGGCCACGACCGTGCGCCTTGCCGCGCCTGACCGTGGTGCGGCCCCTTGGCGGGATTGCGAGGCGGCGTCCCGGGCGGCGCGGGCCATAGCCGCCTTGCACCACCCCGCCCCCTTGCCCTACTAAGGCCAGAGCAAACAAGGGAGGCTGCATGCGCCGTGTCGTCGTCACAGGGCTGGGGATCGTTTCCAGCATCGGGAACAATGCCGGGGAGGTTCTGGCCGCGCTCAAGGCCGGAACGTCCGGGATCACCGCCAACGAGGCGATGAAAGAGCACGGGTTCCGCAGCCAGATCGCGGGCGACATCAAGCTGGATGTCGCGGATCACATCGACAAGCGGACGCTGCGCTTCATGGGGCCGGGATCGGCCTATGCCCATATCGCCATGGGTCAGGCCATCGCCGATGCCGGGCTCGAGCCGGGCGAGGTGGTGGACCCGATGACCGGGCTCATCGCCGGGTCGGGCGGGCCGTCCACCTCGGCCATGCTGGCGGCGCATCAGACGGTGCTGAAGACCGGCGGGACCAAGCGGATCGGGCCTTTCGCGGTGCCCAAATGCATGTCCTCGACCGTGTCTGCGAATCTTGCCACCGCCTATCAGATCAAGGGCATGAATTTCTCGATCACCAGCGCCTGCTCGACCTCGCTGCATTGCATCGGCATGGCGGCGCAGCAGGTGGCGCTGGGCCTGCAGGACGTGATGTTCGCCGGCGGCGGAGAGGAGCTTGACTGGACGTTGTCGTGTCTTTTTGACGCGATGGGCGCGATGTCGTCGAAATACAACGACACGCCGGACCGCGCGTCGCGCGCTTTCGACGCGGACCGCGACGGGTTCGTGATCGGCGGCGGCGGCGGTATCGTGGTGCTGGAGCCGCTTGAGCGCGCGCTGGCGCGCGGGGCCAAGATATACGCCGAAGTGACCGGCTTCTCGGCGACCTCGGACGGCGCCGATATGGTGGCGCCCTCGGGCGAGGGCGGTGAACGCGCGATGCGCGGCGCGCTCAAGACGCTGCCCGAGGACCGCAAGGTCAGCTACATCAACGCGCATGGCACCTCGACCCCGGTCGGCGACGTGGGCGAGATCGAGGCGGTGCGGCGGGTCTTCGGCGAGGGGTCTACGCCGCCCGTGTCCTCGACCAAGTCGATGACCGGACACAGCCAGGGCGCCACCGGCGCGCAGGAAGCGATCTATTGCCTGCTGATGCTCGAGCACGATTTCATCGCGCCCTCGATCAACGTCGAAACGCTCGACCCGGCGCTGAAGCCCGAAGAGATCGCCACGACGACGGTCGAGAACGCCGGGCTCGATACGGTGATGACCAATTCCTTTGGCTTCGGCGGGACCAACGGGTCGATGCTGATGTCGAAATACCGCGATTGAAGAATTTGGAAACGGAACGACGGCCATGACGAATTCTATGCAGGGCAAACGCGGATTGGTCATGGGCGTCGCCAATGAACGATCCATCGCCTGGGGCATCGCCAAGGCGCTGGCCGAGGCCGGGGCCGAACTGGCCTTCACCTATCAGGGCGAGGCCTTCGGCAAGCGGCTGGAGCCGCTGGCGGCCTCGGTCGGATCAGATTTCATGGTCGATGTGGATGTGACGGACGACGCCTCGCTGGACGCGGCCTTCGAACAGCTGGCGGCGCGCTGGCCGACGATCGACTTCGTGGTCCACGCCATCGCCTTTTCCGACAAGTCGGAACTGCAGGGGCGGATCCTGAACACCAGCCGCGAGAATTTCAAGAATTCGCTGGATATCTCGGCCTATTCCTTCATCGACGTGGCCCGGCGGGCGCATCCGCTGATGGTGGAGAATGGCGGGACGCTGATCACGCTGACCTATATGGGCTCGACCCGCGTGACCCCGAATTACAACGTGATGGGTGTGGCCAAGGCCGCGCTCGAGGCGGCGGTGCGCTATCTGGCCAACGATCTTGGGCCCGAGGGCATCCGCGTGAACGCGATCAGCCCCGGCCCGATGAAGACGCTTGCGGGCGCGGCCATCGGCGGGGCGCGCAAGACCTACAAGCACACCGACATGAACGCGCCGCTGCGCTCGAACGCGACGCTCGAGGCGGTGGGCGGCACGGCGGCCTGGCTGTGTTCGGACGCGGGGGCCTGCACGACCGGCGAAATCGTCCGCGTGGACGGTGGCTTCCACGTGCTCGGGATGCCGCAATACGAGAACCTCTGAGCCCCGCGAGGCGCACGCCCGGATCGTCAAAGCCGCGTTCGATCCACACGGTGGCCGGAAATTTTCAAAATTTCCGGTCCGTTTTCTTTGCAAGAAAACGGCGTCGGCGTCAGAACCATTGCCCGGATTCCATCAGCCCCAGATCGAGCAACTGGCGCGAATGCCATTCGAACGGCGTCGAATTGTGCCAGCGGAAGGTGCGGATATCGAAGGTCGATCCGGGGTTGCGCTTGAGCGCCTTCGCCGTCCGGAACGACACGATCGCGGCGGTCAGATTGTTGTGCCAGGGACAAGCGTAGGTGTTGTATTCCTCGTCTTCGAAGGTGTGATCGGCCCTTAGCTTCAGACCCGCTCGTGACCGGAAGAGCGCAATGCGGTCGATCTTGCGCCGTTCCTGCGGAACGTGCTCCTCATACCGCCAGCGCAGGCCGCCGTAGAAATCCAGCTGCCGCTCCTTGGGGTGGTTGTGATTGGTAGCGTCGGGCCGGGCCAGCGCGTAATAGCCCGACCGGTCGAGATGCGCGTCGTCCAGCGACACGGCGTTCGGAAACCGGTCGAGATCGCCTGCGTAAAGGTCGATCACATAGGTCAGCATCGCGTCACGCCGTTCTTCGGTGTGGAAGGCCAGCATCTCCGACACCGTCCGTGTCTCGGCGAAGGGATAAAAGAGATATTCGGCGTTGTAGCAATAATAGAGCCACAAACCCGGCGCCGCCGCGATCACCGCGTTGACCGCGGTTTCCAGCGCACCGTCGCGGGTCATGTCGTAATCGATCCGGTGCACCGTCTCGTGCAGGTCGGGCGGAAGCGCAAAGATCGGGTCCATGAAGACCGCGATGCTGGCGAAACCGCATTGCATATGGTGCCGCAGGGTCGTGTCGATCTCGACATCGTCCTCGGCAAAAATCAAAGCGACGGGGCCTTTTGACAGCGCCGCCCGGCCGCGGGCCAGAAAATCGTTCAGGTCGGAATACCGCATCGCCGCCTCTGTGGCACGTTTTGGCAAAGACTCCGTCAAAACGACCCGCATTGCAAGGTGGGGGGATTCTGCGTTATCTGCGCGGCCTGTACCCCGATGGAGACCGCCATGACCGCGCCCAAGAAGCTTTTCATCAAGACCTATGGTTGCCAGATGAATGTTTACGACAGCGAGCGTATGGCCGAGGCGCTGGGCGGGCAGGGCTATGTCCAGACGCAATCGCCCGACGATGCGGACATGATCCTGCTCAACACCTGCCACATCCGCGAGAAGGCCGCAGAAAAGGTGTATTCCGAGCTGGGCCGCTACAAGGGGCTGAAGGCGGAAAAGCCCGACCTCAAGATCGGCGTCGCGGGCTGCGTGGCGCAGGCCGAAGGGGCCGAGATCATGCGCCGTCAGCCGATGGTCGATCTGGTGGTCGGCCCGCAATCCTATCACCGCCTGCCCGAGCTCGAGGCCAAGGCACGCGGTGGGGCCAAGGCGCTCGACACCGACTTTCCCGAGGAGGATAAGTTCGAGGTCCTGAAACGCCGCCCCAAGGCCAAGCGCGGCCCGACCGCCTTTCTGACCGTGCAGGAGGGTTGCGACAAGTTCTGCGCCTTCTGCGTCGTGCCCTACACCCGCGGCGCCGAGGTCAGCCGCCCGGCGGCGCGGATCCTCGACGAGGCGCGCGATCTGGTCGAGCGCGGAGTGCGCGAGATCACGCTGCTGGGACAGAACGTCAACGCGTATCACGGCGCGGGCGAGGGGGGCGACTGGAGCCTCGCGCGGCTGATCTGGGCGCTGGGTGACATCGACGGGCTCGAGCGTATCCGCTTCACCACCAGCCATCCCAACGACATGACCGACGATCTGATCGAGGCGCATGGCAGCTGTGCCAAGCTGATGCCCTACCTGCATCTGCCGGTGCAGGCCGGGTCGGACCGGATCCTCAAGCGCATGAACCGCAGCCACACCGCCGAAAGTTATCTGGCGATCATCGAAAGGCTGCGCGCCGCGCGGCCCGATATCCTGATCTCGGGCGATTTCATCGTCGGCTTCCCCGAAGAGACCGAGGCCGATTTCCAGGCCACGCTCGATCTGATCGAGGCGGTGCATTACGGCACGGCCTACAGCTTCAAGTATTCCACCCGCCCGGGAACCCCCGCCGCCGAGCGCGACCAGGTGGCCGAGGACGTCAAGGACGACCGGCTGCAGCGGCTTCAGGCGCTGCTGACCCGCCAGCAGCGCGCCACGCAAGAGGCGATGGTGGGCCGCGAGGTTGGCGTTCTTTTCGAAAAGCCGGGCCGTCTGCCGGGCCAGATGGTCGGCAAATCCGATCACCTGCATGCCGTGCATGTGGCCGCCGACGATGTCCTGCCGGGCGATCTGCGCCGGGTCAGAATCGTCGAGAGCGGGCCGAATTCGCTGTCGGGCGTGCTGGTCTGACCCAGAGAATTTTGGTGGAACTATGGCGGCAAGCCGCTGAAATTCCCCCAATTCGCCACGGATTGAACGGTAATTCCGGGCGGTGACTAGTCACTGTTTCCCGATATCACACAATATATGGTGGTTTTCGCTTCACAGAAGGCGAATGTTTGCTAAAGTATTGATTACAGTAATTTTGCGCAGCCCGTGGCGAATCCGGCGCGAGCGCGCAGGGATAAAGTCAGATAAAGACAGTTGAAGGGGGACAGAGGCTGTGGCGAAACGCATGACACATGCCCTACGCGCCGTATTGGGCGCAGCGGTGCTGGCGGTGCTGGCGGCGCTCGGCGGGATTGCGTTGACCGCACCCGTGGCGGCCGGAACCGACGGGGCGAACGCGCCCGTCATCTCGACGCAGAACACGCGCACCGTAAAGGGGGAACGCTATATTCCCGGCATCTGGGTCGATCCCGACGGCTGCGAACACTGGGTGATGGATGACGGCGTCGAGGGCTACATGAGCCCCCATGTCGACCGTAAGGGCATCCCGGTCTGCCGCCGGGGCAACACCTGCGGCGTGCTGAATTCCGACCAGTATTTCGCCACCGACAGCTACCGCATCCACTCCGCTGGCCGCGCCAAGCTCGAAGAGTTCTTTCGCAGCTCGACTGCGACGGCCTTCATCATCGCCGGACATACCGACAGCCGCGCCTCGGACAGCTACAACATGCGGCTGAGCTTTAATCGCGCCACGTCTGTCGCCAAGGTCGCGCGGGCGACCGGGGCACGCATCGCCGATGTGCGCGGTTATGGCGAGCGGATGCCGGCGGCGACCAACAGCACCGTCGAGGGCATGGCGAAGAACCGCCGCGTCGAAATCATCTGCATCCGCTGACCTGGGAGACGACCATGAAACTTGCACGCACTCTTATGGCGTTGGCGGCGGCGGCTTCGGTATCGGCCTGCGTCGACGTTCCCATCGGCCCCGACAAGAGCGTCGACCGCAACCTGATCGACCGCAAGGACCTTAGCCAGCTCAAGGCCGGCGTCTGGATCGACCCGAACGGCTGCGACCACTGGATCATCGACGACGGTGTCGAGGGCTATCTGTCCGCCCGGCTCGACAAATACGGCAAGCCGGTCTGCTCGGGCTCGGCCCCGCCGACCATGGTCACCGGGGATTTCAAGGGGGGCTCGACCTCTGTCATCGGCGACCCGCTCTGATCCGTTGGCAGAGCTGACCAAAATAGGGGCCGCGCAGAAAAACCTGCGCGGCCCTTTTGCATTTTACGCGCGGGCCCGCTTGCCTTGGGACCGGCGGCTTGGCACCCTTACCTCAAACCCGCGAATCCGGAGACATGCGTGACAACTGGCACCCTGACCGAAGCGCTTATCGAATTTCCCGACAACCGATTGCTTATTGACCTGTGCGGTGAATACGACCGCAACCTGACCGAGATCGAGACCCGTCTGGGCGTGCAGATCCTGCGGCGGGGCAACCAGCTGGCCATTCACGGCCCGCCCGAGGCGCAGGCCGAGGCGACCGAGGTGCTCAATGCGCTTTACCAGCGGCTCGAACAGGGCCGCAGCGTCGGGCGCGGCGATATCGACCGTGAATTCCGCCTCGCCCCCGAAGACGAAGGCGTGGACAGCCAGCTCGAGATGTTCGCGGGCGGCCCGGTCGAGATCAAGACCCGCAAGAAGCTGGTCGAGCCGCGCACCGAGGCGCAGAAGGCCTATGTCCGGTCGCTGTTTCAGAACGAACTGGCCTTCGGGATCGGCCCGGCGGGCACCGGCAAGACCTATCTGGCCGTCGCCGTCGGGGTGAACATGTTCATCACCGGGCAGGTGGACCGAATCATCCTCAGCCGTCCGGCGGTCGAGGCGGGCGAGAAGCTGGGGTATCTGCCGGGCGACATGAAGGAAAAGGTCGACCCTTACATGCAGCCGCTCTACGACGCGCTGAACGATTTCCTGCCCGGCAAGCAGCTGGCGCGGATGATGGAGGAGAAAACCGTCGAGATCGCGCCGCTGGCCTTTATGCGCGGGCGCACGCTGTCGAACGCCTTTGTGGTGCTGGACGAGGCGCAGAACGCCACGTCGATGCAGATGAAGATGTTCCTGACCCGTTTGGGCGAGGGCAGCCGCATGGTCATCACCGGCGACCGCACGCAGATCGACCTGCCGCGCGGCGTGCCCTCGGGGCTGCATGACGCCGAGCGTCTGCTGGGCAGCATTCCCAAGATCGGCTTCAACTATTTCACCTCCTCCGACGTGGTGCGCCATCCGCTGGTCGCGGCGATCATCGAGGCCTATGAAAAGGACGCGGCGGGCTGAATTCCCCGTCGCCGCTTGCCTTCCGCGCGCGCACCGCTCTATAGGCCGCGCAGAACGCAAGGGACCGCGCGATGCTGACCGACACGATCATCGAGGACGACCGCTGGGAGGCGGCCGATTTGCCCGCGCTGGCCGAGCGGGCGGCGGTGGCGGCGCTGGCGCATCTGGGGCTGACGCCCGAAGGGTATGAAATCGCCGTGCTGGGCTGCGATGACGCGCGGATCGCCACGCTCAACGCCGATTTCCGGGGCAAGCCGCAACCCACCAACGTGCTCAGCTGGCCCGACGAGGATCTGTCGCCCGACATTCCCGGCGCGCGGCCCGAGCCGCCCCCGCACGGCGATACAGAGGATCCCGGCCCCCTCGGCGACATCGCCATTGCCTATGACACCTGCCAGCGAGAGGCCGCCGAACAGGGCAAGCCATTTGCCGCCCATGTCACCCATTTGCTCGTTCACGGGGTGTTACATCTCTTGGGCTATGACCATATTCGTGACGCGGATGCCACGTTGATGGAGGCAACCGAGGTCGTAATACTTGGCAAGCTGGGTATCGGTGACCCATATAGGATGAATGAGGGGCCGAACGGCCCGTAACCGTACAGGATGAAAAAAGGGAACATGGGCGACAACGACGGCTCGTCTAACGCAGCGCAGAGCGCGCGTCAGTCAGAAGACAGCTCAAATTCGCCGGGCGTGCTGGGCCGCCTGGCCGGGCTTTTCCGCCCCGCGGCAGATGACACTGGCCATACCGGCCGCACGCATGTCGCACAGGTTCCGCAACCCACCCACGGCATGATCAACCTGCGCCGCATGCGGGTCGAGGACGTGGCCATCCCGAAGGCCGATATCATCGCCGTGCCCGACACGATCACCCGCGACGATCTGGTCAAGGTGTTCCGCGACAGCGGGCTCACGCGCCTGCCGGTCTATTCGGGCACGCTCGATACGCCGGTGGGCATGGCGCACCTGAAGGATTTCGCGCTGATGCACGGGTTCAACGGCTCGGGCACGCGGTTCAATCTGAAAAAGATGCTGCGGCCGCTGCTCTATGTGCCGGCGTCGATGCCCATCGGCGTTCTGCTGACCAAGATGCAGACCGAACGGCGGCATATGGCGCTGGTGATCGACGAATACGGCGGCACCGACGGTCTGGTCACCATCGAGGACCTGATCGAACAGGTCATCGGCGAGATCGCGGACGAGCACGACACCGAGGAAGGCAAGTTCTGGGTGCAGGAAAAGAGCGGCTGCTACCTTGCCCAGTCCAAGACCCCGCTTGAGGAGTTCGAGGCCGAGATCGGCATCCGCCTGACCGACCACGACGACATCGACCCCGAGGAAATCGACACGCTTGGCGGTCTCGTCTTCATGCTGGCGGGCCACGTTCCCGCCCGGGGCGAGGTCGTGCCGCATCCCGAGGGGATCGATTTCGAAGTGGTCGACGCCGATCCGCGCCGCATCAAGCGTCTGCGCGTGCGCCTGCCGGGCAGCAAGATGATGACCGCCCCGGGGACCGGGGCGCAGGCCGGGGATCATGCCCGATCGTCCTGACGCGCCTGACAGGCGGGGGGCTCTGCCAGCCTGGGGCCGGCTGCCTCTGTCCATCGGGTTCGGCTGTCTCTTCGCGCTGGGGCAGGCGCCTTACGATCTGTGGTACGTTGCCTTGCCGGGGCTGGCGGCGGCGTTCCTGCTGTTCCGCGCCGAACCCGGTCCGATGCGCGCGCTGGGGGTCGGATGGGCCTTTGGGCTGGGCTATTTCGGCCTGGCGCTCGGCTGGATCGTCGAGCCGTTCCAGGTGGATGCGGCCGCCACCGGCTGGATGGCGCCTTTCGGCCTGATCGGGCTTGCGGCGGGCTTGGCGCTCTTCTGGGCGCTGGCCTTCTGGGCGGCGGCGCTGGCGCGGCGCCCCTGGGTGCTGGTGCCGGTCTGGGCCGCGGCCGAACTGGCCCGGGCCTATGTCTTCACCGGTTTTCCCTGGGCGCTCGTCGGCTATCTCTGGGCGCCCACATGGGCGATCCAGTGGGTGTCGGTGATCGGGCCGCACGGGGTGTCGCTGGCGACCCTGGCCTTGGCTGGCGCGGCGGCGGCGGTTTGGCCGCTGCGCAGCACGTCGGCGCGCTGGGGCGGTGCTGCGCTGCTGATCGCGCTGGCCCTGCTGGCGGGCGGTCGGGCGCTGCTGCCGCCCGCGCAGGATCTGACCGGCCGTCCCGTGGTCCGGCTGGTGCAGCCCAACGCGCCGCAGCATCAGAAATGGGATCCGGCCATGATCCCGGTCTTCTTCAAGCGCAAGATCGACGCCACCTCGGCCCTGCCGCGCCCCGATCTGGTGGTCTGGCCCGAAACCGCGGTGCCGACGCTGCTGCACAACGCAGGCCCCGCCTTCGACGTGATCTCCGAGGCCGCGGGGCCGGTACCGGTGGTTCTGGGCATCCAGCGCGCCGAGGGCGGGCGGTTCTACAATTCGCTGACCGTGCTGGACGAGGTGGGGCGACCGGGGCAGATCTATGACAAGCACCACCTGGTGCCCTTCGGCGAGTACATGCCGGCCCGGGGGCTGTTTGCGCGCTGGAACATCGCCGGGCTCGCCGCCCGGGCCGAGGCGGGCTATGCGGCCGGACCCGGCCCGCAGGTGATCGACCTCGGCCCCCTCGGCCTCGCCCTGCCGCTCATCTGTTACGAGGCCGTGTTTCCCCAGGATGTCCACCGTGCGCCGGTGCGGCCCGCGGTGTTGATGCAGCTGACCAACGATGCCTGGTTCGGCGACTGGTCGGGGCCTTACCAGCACCTCGCGCAGGCCCGCATCCGCGCCATCGAGCAGGGCCTGCCCTTGATGCGCGCCGCCAATACCGGCGTGTCTGCGATGATCGACCCGGGTGGGCGGATCCTCGCGTCGCTGGGGCTGGGGCAGACCGGCCATGTGGACGCGCCGCTGCCCGCGCCGCTGCCGCCGACGCCCTATGCCCGGACCGGCGATTTGCCGGTTCTGGCGCTGCTATTCGCGCTCTGTCTGGGTGGGTTCACCCTTCACCGCCGTCGCCGATAGTGATTGACGCTGATGCGGCGTAGGGATACGCGGTAGGGTAGTAATAATTATGAACCCGTCACAACGGCTTCCTGGCGTGACGGAGACCCCTAACGGAGCACCCCATGTCCAGAAATAACTATATCTTCACCTCCGAGTCCGTCTCGGAAGGGCATCCCGATAAGGTCTGCGACCGGATCTCGGATGCGATCCTCGACGCCCTGCTGGCCGAGGACCCTCTGGCGCGGGTCGCTTGCGAAACATTCGCCACCACGAACCGCGTCGTTATCGGTGGCGAGATCGGCCTGAGCGATCAGGACAAGCTGGCCGAATACATGCAGGCCGTGCCCGACATCGTGCGCGCCTGCATCAAGGACATCGGCTATGAGCAGGACAAGTTCCACCACGCCACCTGCGAAATCACCAACCTGCTGCACGAGCAATCCGCCCATATCGCCCAAGGCGTGACCGGCGCGCGCGGCGACGAGGGCGCGGGCGACCAGGGCATCATGTTCGGTTACGCCACCAACGAGACCGACGCGCTGATGCCCGCGCCGATCCAGTTCAGCCACGCGATCCTGCGGCGGCTGGCCGAGGTGCGCAAGAACGGCACCGAACCGGTGCTCGGCCCGGATGCCAAGTCGCAGCTGTCGGTGCGCTATGTGAACGGCAAGCCGGTGGGTGTGACCTCGATCGTGCTGTCGACCCAGCATCTGGACGAGAACATGACCTCCGAGGACGTGCGCGCGGTGGTCGAGCCCTACATCCTCGAATCCCTGCCCGAGGGCTGGGTGGATGCCGACACCGTCTGGCATGTGAACCCCACCGGCAAGTTCGTGATCGGCGGGCCGGATGGCGACGCGGGCCTGACGGGCCGCAAGATCATCGTCGACACCTACGGCGGCGCGGCCCCGCACGGGGGCGGCGCGTTCTCGGGCAAGGACCCGACCAAGGTGGACCGCTCGGCGGCCTATGCGGCGCGCTATCTGGCCAAGAACATCGTCGCGGCGGGCATGGCCGAGCGCTGCACGCTCCAGCTAAGCTACGCCATCGGCGTGGCAAAGCCGCTGTCGATCTACGTCGACACCCACGGCACTGGCGATGTCGAGGCCGACGCCATCGAACGGGCGATCCCCAAGGTGATGGACCTGACGCCGCGCGGCATTCGCACGCATCTCGACCTCAACAAGCCGATCTTCCAGCGCACCGCCGCCTATGGCCATTTCGGCCGCGCGCCCGATGCCGATGGCGGCTTTAGCTGGGAACGGACCGATCTCGCCGAGGCGCTGAAAAAGGCGGTCTGACGCGGCGCGCGCGGGTCGGCTGGATGAAGCTCGGCCCGCGCCGGTCACGGCGACGTCACGAGGCGCAAGGTGCCGGGGCCTCTTGCGCGCATGTTCCCGAAAGCCTGAAAGAACACCGCCGGAATGCCTGCAATGCGCCCGCGCTTACAGGCGGCCCGTCGACCGGCGCTCCCCGTTTTTGGTTGGGCGCGCGCCGGACCTGCCGTAGGCTCAATGGCGAGACCGAACGGAAAGGGGACGCATCTTGCAAGCGATCTTGCGGTTGGCTCTCGCCGGTGCTCTGGCCTTTCTGACAGGTGCGCCGGTGTGGGCGGAGCAGGCCTTGGCCTGCGAAGCGACCGACCTGACGGTCGAGGTGCCCGACCCCGATCTTGCCGCGCGCGTCTGCGCCACGGCCCAAAGCGGGCTGGACCTGCTGGCCGAATTCGGGCTGGTGCAGTCCAAGACCATCCGCATCCAAGTCGGGTCGCAAGGGGCGCTGCACGATACCGATTGCATGGGCTCCTTCGATGCCGGCGCGGGGCTGATCCGCCTCTCGGATCCCGCAACGCTGGCCCGATCGGTGAATCCTGGCAGCCTCTGGCACCGTATCGACGCCTGGGCGCTCTTCGACAGCCTGGTGATCCACGAGCTGAGCCACGCGCTTTTGCAACAGGCGGATCGCGCGTCCGCCCCCTGTCTGGCCGATCACGAATATGTCGCCTATGCGGCGCAGCTGTCGTCGCTGGCGCCCGCCGACCGGGCTTTGGTTCTGGACGGTTCGAGGGAAGAAAGGATCGACCCCGCCCATATCAACGATTTCATCGTGCTGATGGACCCGGACCTTTTCGCGCGCGCCGTCTGGCAGCATTTCAGCGCGCCCGGGCATGGCGCAGCCTTTGTCCGGGGGATCGTCGCGGGGCGGCTTTCTTTCTACGTCGAGCCTTTTTGATCCGCGCGGTGGCGCTATGTCCACGCCCGTGACAAGGATCGGAGGACATCTGATGTTCTGGAAACGGCTCTGGCTGGCGCTTGTGCTGGTTCTGCCCGGACCGCTTTGGGCCAACGACTGGGCGGCGCTCGATCAACCGGGGGCCTTTGCCATCATGCGCCACGCGCTGGCGCCCGGCACCGGCGACCCGGCGGTGTTCGAGATCGGCGATTGCGCCACGCAGCGCAATCTCGATGCGCGCGGGCGGGCGCAGGCCCGGGCCATCGGCACCGCGTTCAAGGCGCGCGGGCAGGAATTCGACGTGGTGCTGACCAGCCAATGGTGCCGCTGCCGCGACACCGCCAAACTGCTGGCGCTGGGCCCGGTCGAAGACGCCCCCGCGCTGAATTCGTTCTTCGCCGATTTCTCGCGTCGGGAGGCGCAGACAACCGACGCTCTGGCGTTGCTTTCGGGGCGCGGGGACCGGCCCTTCGTGGTGACGCATCAGGTCAACATCCGCGCCCTCACGGGCCGCACCACACGGTCGGGCGAGGTGCTGGTGGTGCGCGCCGCGGGCGAGGGGCTCGAGGTGTTGGGCGCGATCCTCATCGACCCCTGACCGGCCGCGCGGCAAGCGGATTGTGTTGCGCCGGGGCTTCGTCTAATCCCCGCGCCATGACCCACGCACCCAAACACCCCAAGGCGCCCTGGCGCAACTTCTATGGCCGGTTCAAGGGCAAGGGTCTGCGCCCGTCGCAAGAGGCCTATCTGCAAGAGGACCTCGACACGCTCAGCCCCGGGCCGGTGGATTGGGACAGCAACCCCGAACGCCGGCCGCTGGATTTGGGCGCGCTCTTCGGCGGCGCGCCGGTCTGGCTGGAGATCGGCTTTGGCGGGGGCGAGCATCTGGTGCACCAGGCCGCGCGGAATCCTGGCATCGGGATCATCGGCTGCGAGCCCTACATCAACGGCGTCGCCATGCTGCTGGGCAAGATCCGCCAGGCGGGGGTGACCAACCTGCGGGTGCATCCGGGCGATGCGCGCGATCTTTTCGACGTGCTGCCCGAGGCGAGTATATCCAAGGCTTTTCTGCTCTACCCCGATCCCTGGCCGAAAAAGCGCCACCACAGGCGGCGGTTCGTCACGCCCGAACATCTCGAACCGCTGGCGCGGGTGATGAAACCCGGGGCAGAGCTGCGCGTCGCCACCGACATTCCCGACTACGTCCGCCAGACGCTGGTCGAGGTGCCCAGGGCCGGGTTCGACTGGCTGGCCGAGGGACCGTCCGACTGGCGCACGCCGTGGGACGACTGGCTGTCCACCCGCTACGAACAGAAGGCGCTGCGCGAGGGCCGGGTGCCGCATTACCTGACCTTCCGCCGCCAGGGCTGAGCGCGCGACACAGCCCCGGACCCGATCCGGGGCCTCCCGGCCCGCCAGCCGTCACCAGGCTCTGTGCCATCCGCACTGTGCATTCCCGCGTCAAGCGGCATGGACCTTGGCGCAACGTCGCGCTACACCCGCGCCGGACCCTGAATGGAGGCTTGCATGTCCGCCCACGGCACCCCGATCCCGATGACATCCGACCGCGCCGGACCGCTGCGCGGCACCGCGGACGTGCCGGGCGACAAGTCGATCTCGCACCGCTCGCTGATCCTGGGCGCCATGGCCGTCGGCGAGACGAAAGTGACCGGCCTGCTGGAAGGGCAGGACGTGCTCGACACCGCCAAGGCGATGCAGGCCTTCGGGGCCGGGGTCGAAAAGCGCGGTGACACATGGCATGTGCAGGGCGTCGGCGTCGGCGGCTTTGCCGAACCCGACCAGGTGATCGACTGCGGCAATTCCGGCACCGGCGTGCGGCTGATCATGGGGGCGATGGCGACCACGCCGATCGCGGCCACCTTCACCGGCGACGCCAGCCTCAACAAGCGGCCCATGGCGCGGGTGACCGAACCGCTGGCGCTCTTCGGGGCGCGGGCCTGCGGGCGCTCGGGCGGGCGGCTGCCGATGACCATACTCGGCGCGCGCGACCCGTTGCCGGTGCGGTATACGACGCCGGTGCCCTCGGCGCAGGTGAAATCGGCGGTGCTGTTGGCCGGGCTGAACGCCCCCGGCGAAACCGTTGTGATCGAGCGCGAGGCGACGCGCGACCACTCCGAGCGGATGCTGCAGGGCTTCGGCGCGACCGTGATCACCGAGAAGACCGAAGAGGGTCATGTGATCACCTTGACCGGCCAGCCCGAGCTGAAGCCCCAGACCATCGTCGTGCCGCGCGACCCCAGCTCGGCCGCCTTCCCGGTCTGCGCCGCGCTGATCGTCGAAGGGTCGGACGTGCTGGTGCCCAACATCGGGCTCAACCCGACGCGGGCGGGGCTTTTTACCACCCTGCGCGAGATGGGCGCGGACCTGACCTATGAAAACGAACGCACCGAGGGCGGCGAGCCCGTGGCCGACCTGCGCGCGCGCTTTTCGCCCGATCTGAAGGGCATCGAAGTGCCCGCCGAGCGCGCCGCCAGCATGATCGACGAATACCCGGTGCTGTCGGTCGTCGCGGCCTTTGCCGAAGGCAAGACCCACATGCCCGGCGTCAAGGAACTGCGCGTCAAGGAATCCGACCGCATCGACGCCATGGCCACCGGCCTGCGCGCCGCCGGCGTCAGCGTCGACGAAGGCGAGGATTGGTGGACGGTGCAGGGCCGCGGCTTTGGCGACGTGCCGGGCGGCGTAACGGTGCAGAGCCATCTCGACCACCGTATCGCCATGTCGTTCCTCGTGCTGGGCATGGCCAGCAATGCGCCCATGACGGTCGATGACGGCGGCCCCATCGCCACGTCCTTTCCGATTTTCGAGCCGTTGATGGCCGCTCTGGGGGCGCGTATCCAGCGCGCATGACGCGGCTGGGCAGGATATCCGCGGCGCTGGCGGCGGCGGCGCTGGCGCTGATGCTGTGGCACAGCCACGCCGTGCTGATCCCCGAGGCCGGCGGTCTGACACCCTTCGACAGCCGCGTTCCGGGCTACAGTCCGGAGGAGGCGGGCGCCTACCTCGCGGCGCTCTCGGACCGGGGGCGGGCGTTTTATCTGCTCGAGATGCGCTGGCTCGACACGCTCTTCCCGGTGGCCTTCAGTGTCGCGGCGGGGGCGGGGCTGATGGCGCTGGCCAAAGGTTGGGCCGGGTGGACCCGCTTGGCCCTGCTGGCGCCGGTGGCGGGGTATCTGGCCGTGGATCTGGCGGAAAACGCGCTGGTGGCCGATCTGCTGCGGGCGGGGATGACCGGCTTCGACCCCGTCACCGCGATCCGCGCCTCGCAATTCACGGTGACGAAATACGCGCTATTGGGAACAATCGCGCTGACGATTATGATGCTCTGGCGGCGGCAAGGGCGCGCGAGCAGGACCCGGAGCTGAGGAGACATCATGGCATTCACCATCGCAATCGACGGGCCGGCGGCGGCGGGCAAGGGCACGATCAGCCGCGCCGTGGCGGCGCATTACGGCGTGGCGCATCTGGATACGGGGCTTTTGTATCGTGCGGTCGGGCGGCGGACGCTGGACGGGGTCGCGCCGCTCGAGGCCGCCCGCGCCCTGGTGGCCGAGGATCTGAAGGCTGACGATCTGCGCAGCCCCGAGGTGGCCCAGGCCGCAAGCAAGGTGGCGGTCCTGCCCGAGGTGCGCGAGGCGCTGGTGGATTTCCAGCGCGCCTTTGCGGCGCGCGCCGGGGGCGCGGTGCTGGACGGGCGCGACATCGGAACGGTGATCTGCCCCGAGGCCGAGGCCAAGCTTTTCGTCACCGCCAGCGCCGAGGTGCGCGCGCAGCGGCGCCTGGACGAACTGCGCGCCAAGGGCGTCGAGACCGATTTCGACAGCGTTCTGGCCGATGTCCGCGAACGCGACGCGCGCGACATGGATCGCGCCGACGCGCCCCTGCGCCCCGCGCCGGACGCGGTAACGATCGACACCTCCGCGCTGGACATCGAAGCGGCCATCGCCGCGGCGATCGCCGCCATCGACGGGCGTCGGCCATCGTCCGGCGCGGGCTAACCCCGGGACTGCGGTGCGCGGGATGGGCCAGGGCGGGCGTTTCGGCGGCTCGCCGCGCAGGTGCATCATTGCCCTTGATTACAAGGCCCGCTTTGCGTATACGCCCCCTGTCGACAAGGCGTAAACGCCGCAACGTAAAGACATCGAGCAGGGTCGGAACCTCCGGCCCTCTTTGCTTTGCGGTTCATCTTGACGCGAAATTACAGACCGGCGGAGACAACCGCGCGGCCAGCAAAATGTGAAAAAGGAAACGACGTATATATGTCCGCTAACGCATCCATGGAGGAATTCGAAGCCCTCCTGAACGAAAGCTTCGAAATGGACACGCCCGACGAAGGGTCTGTTGTCAAAGGCAAGGTCATCGCCATCGAGGCGGGCCAGGCCATCATCGACGTCGGCTACAAGATGGAAGGCCGCGTCGAGCTCAAGGAATTCGCAAACCCCGGCGAAGCGCCCGACATCTCTGTCGGCGACGAGGTCGAGGTCTATCTGCGCGCGGCCGAGAACGCCCGCGGTGAGGCTGTCATCAGCCGCGAGATGGCCCGCCGCGAAGAAGCCTGGGACCGTCTGGAAAAAGCCTATGCCGACGACGCCCGCGTCGAAGGCGCGATCTTTGGCCGCGTCAAGGGTGGCTTTACCGTCGATCTGGGCGGCGCCGTGGCCTTCCTGCCCGGCTCTCAGGTCGATGTGCGCCCGGTGCGCGACGCCGGCCCGCTGATGGGTCTCAAGCAGCCCTTCCAGATCCTGAAAATGGACCGCCGCCGCGGCAATATTGTCGTGTCGCGCCGCGCCATCCTGGAAGAAAGCCGCGCCGAGCAGCGCGCCGAGGTCATCGCCAACCTCACCGAAGGTCAGGCGGTTGACGGTGTCGTCAAGAACATCACCGAATACGGGGCCTTCGTGGACCTGGGCGGTGTCGACGGCCTGCTGCACGTGACCGACATGGCCTGGCGCCGTGTGAACCACCCCTCCGAGATCCTGTCGATCGGCGAGACGGTCAAGGTTCAGGTCATCAAGATCAACAAGGAAACCCACCGTATTTCGCTGGGCATGAAGCAGCTGCAGGAAGATCCCTGGGATCTGGTGGCCGCCAAGTACCCGCTGGCCTCGGTGCACACCGGCCGCGTGACGAACATCACCGATTACGGCGCCTTCGTCGAGCTGGAGCCGGGTGTCGAGGGGCTGGTTCACGTTTCGGAAATGTCCTGGACCAAGAAGAACGTGCACCCCGGCAAGATCGTGTCCACCTCGCAAGAGGTCGAGGTCATGGTGCTGGAAATCGATCAGGCCAAGCGCCGGGTCAGCCTGGGTCTCAAGCAGACCATGCGCAACCCGTGGGAAGTCTTTGCCGAGACGCATCCTGAGGGCACGCAGGTCGAGGGCGAGGTCAAGAACATCACCGAATTCGGTCTGTTCATCGGTCTCGAAGGCGAGATCGATGGCATGGTGCACCTTTCGGATCTCAGCTGGGACGAGCGTGGCGAGGATGCGATCCAGAGCTACCGCAAGGGCGACGTCGTCCAGGCGGTGGTGTCCGAGGTCGACATCGAGAAAGAGCGTATCTCGCTCTCGATCAAGGCGCTGGGCGGCGACAAGTTCGCCGAGGCCGTCGGCGGCGTGAAGCGCGGCTCGGTCATCACCGTGAACGTGACGGCCATCGAGGACGGCGGCATCGAGGTGGAATACGAAGGCATGAAGTCCTTCATCCGCCGTTCGGACCTGTCGCGCGACCGCGCCGAACAGCGCCCCGAGCGGTTCTCGGTCGGTGACAAGGTCGACGTCCGCGTCACCAATGTCGACAGCAAGACCCGCCGTCTGGGCCTGTCGATCAAGGCGCGCGAGATCGCCGAAGAGAAGGAAGCCGTCCAGCAGTACGGTTCCTCCGATTCCGGCGCATCGCTGGGCGACATCCTGGGCGCCGCGCTCAAGAGTGGCGACGACTGATCGGCCCAAGCCGGCAATTCGACAAAGCGAAGGCCCCGGAGACGCTCCGGGGCCTTCGTGCGTTTCGGGCCGCGAATGTCCGTCCGTTGCGCGCCGGGCCCGGCGCGCGAGTGGCCATTTGCAGCGGCTCGAATCATGGTCCTTCGCGGGATGGGGAGGGCCCGGCGTCAGACCCGCTAATCGCCGCCGTGCCCCCCGCGAGGTACAAGAAATCGGCGGGCATCCGCGTGTCAGACCCGCAAAGTCCTGCGATTTATCGTTTTTTCACGCATTCGGGCGGTTCCCCAATGGCACCGCGCCGCGTATAGTTCCCTGATAAAGATACGCGCACCAAGACGCCTCAGGGGGATGGGACCATGATCAGGTCTGAATTGATCCAGAAGATTGCGGACGAAAATCCGCATTTGTACCAGCGTGACGTGGAGCGGATCGTGAATACGATCTTTGACGAAATCACCAGTGCGATGTCCCGGGGCGACCGGGTGGAGCTGCGCGGCTTTGGCGCGTTCTCGGTCAAGAAACGCGATGCGCGCGTGGGACGGAACCCGCGCACGGGCGAATCCGTTGAGGTCGAGGAGAAACACGTGCCGTTCTTCAAGACCGGCAAGCTGCTTCGGGACCGTCTGAACGGGAAATGAACTGACATGCGCTATATTCGCTATGCCTTCCTTGCCGCCCTCGCCATCGTTCTGATCGCCGTGGCGCTTGCCAATCGCGGGGCGGTGATGCTGAAACTGATGCCGGACGACGTGGCGGACCTGCTGGGGATCCAGCGCACGGTCGAGCTGCCGCTGTTTCTGGTGATCTTCGGCGGGATCGTGGCGGGGCTGCTGATCGGGTTCGTCTGGGAATGGCTGCGCGAGCACAAGCACCGCGCCGAGGCGGCGCGCCGCAAGTCCGAGGTCAGGAAGCTGGAGCGCGAGCTCAAGCGCACCCAGGCCGAGCGCGACAAGGACAAGGACGAGGTTCTGGCGCTGCTCGACCAGGCCAGCTAGGACCGGATCGGGGAGGGGGCGCTGCCCCCGCTGCTGCGCAGCCCCCCGGAGTTTTTATCCCAAGAAGAAGCAGGGGTCCCGTGACGGATGTCCGTGTGAAAATATGCGGCCTGACGCGGCCCGAGGACGTGGCGGCGGCGGCATCGGCCGGGGCGAGCTATGGCGGCTTTGTCTTCTTTGCCAAGAGCCCGCGCCACGTGTCGCCCGAGGCCGCGCGCGCGCTGGCGCTGGAGGCCCCGGTGGGGCTGGCCAAGGTGGCGCTGGTGGTCGATGCGGACGACGCCTTTCTCGATGAGATCACCGGGCGTGTGCCGCTCGACATGCTGCAATTGCACGGCGCCGAGACGCCCGGGCGTGTGGCCGAGATCAAGGCGCGTTACGGTCTGCCGGTGATGAAGGCGGTCGGCGTGGGCGCGGAAGCGGACCTGCCGAAGCTCGATCTTTATGCGGGTGTGGCCGATCAGATCCTGGTCGACGCCAAGCCGTCGCAGGACGCCGAATTGCCGGGTGGCAACGGGCTGGCTTTCGACTGGCGGCTGATCCAGGGTCGCCGCTGGGCCGGGCCGTGGATGCTGGCCGGGGGGCTGACGCCCGACAACGTGGGCGCCGCGATCCGTCTGACCGGCGCGCGGCAGGTCGACGTGTCCTCGGGGGTCGAGGCGCGGCCAGGGGTCAAGGACGCGGGCCTGATCCGGCACTTCGTGGAGGCCGCGAATGCGGCGCATCCGGTGCCGCGGCTGGTCTGAGCGGTCAGTCTTTCAGCAGGTCCAGCACCGCCTCGGGCGGGCGACCGAGCGCGGCGGCATCGGGTGTAAAGGCGATGGGTCGTTCGATCAGGCGGGGCGTGGCGGCAAGCGCCGCGATAAGGGTGTCCTCGGGGCTGTCCTTGGTCAGGCCCTGCGCCTTGAATTCCGGCTCTTCGGTGCGGACGATGTCGATTGCCGGACGACCCAGCAGCGCCAGCACCGCGCGCAGCTCTTCCTCGCTGGGCGGGTCGTCGAGATAGCGGCGCAGCGCGATCTCGGCCCCGGCCTCTTCCAGAAGCGCCAGCGCCTGCCGCGATTTCGAACAGCGCGGATTGTGCCAGAAGTTTATCGCCATGCGTGCTTCCCCGTGCCTGTGGCCTCGGCCACGTTGGAAAACCCGTCGCGCGCCAGCAGCGTGTCGAGCCCTTCGGCGATTTCGCGCACGAGGCTGAGCCCGCCGAAGACCAGCGCGGTGTAAAGCTGCACCGCCGAGGCGCCGGCGCGGATCTTTTCATAGGCCTGCAAAGCCGAACCGACGCCGCCGACGCCGATGATCGGGATGTCGCCGCCGGTGAGGTCCGACAGATGCGCCACAACCCGGGTCGAGCGGTCGAAGAGCGGCTGGCCCGACAGCCCGCCCTGTTCGTGCGCGAAGGACGAGCGCAGCCCGTCGCGGGACAGCGTGGTGTTGGTCGCGATGATCCCGTCTATGCCGGTCGCGCGGGCCACTTCGGCCACGTCGCGCAGGCCGTCGGCGTCGAGGTCGGGCGCGATTTTCAGGAAGATCGGGATCGGACGGGGCAGGGTATCGCGGGTCTCGAGCACGCCGTTCAACAGCGCCGAGAGCGCCTCCTTGCCCTGCAGGTCACGCAGTTGTTCGGTGTTGGGGGAACTGACGTTGACGGTCGCGAAATCCAGATGCGCGCCGCAATGGGCCAGTACCGTGGAGAAGTCGGCGGCGCGGTCGGCGCTGTCCTTGTTGGCCCCGAGGTTGAGGCCCAGCACCATGTCGCGGGGACGTTTGGCCAGACGTTCGGCGATGGGCTCCATCCCCTGGTTGTTGAAGCCGAAGCGGTTGATCGCCGCCGCGTCCTCGGTCAGGCGGAAGAGGCGCGGCCTGGGGTTGCCGTATTGCGGGCGGGGCGTGGCGGCGCCGACCTCGACAAAGCCGAAGCCCGCGCGGCTGAGGCCCAGTAGCGCCTCGGCGTTCTTGTCGAAACCGGCGGCGAGGCCGACGGGGTTGGGCAGCCTGAGGCCGGCAACCTCGGTGCGCAGCCGGTCCGAGGTTATGAGGCCGGTTGCGGGCGCAAGTCCCGCGCGAAGGGCCAAAAGCGCAAGACCGTGGGCGCGTTCGGGGTCGCAACGACGCAGGAGGGTCAGGCCGGCCTGTTCGATCAGCGACATGACTGGGCCTCGCGGGCGGTTGCGGTCACTCGAGTACCTCGGGGAAGACATGGCCGTCCGGACCGGCCGGGAGCGGTTTCGACCAGAGCACATCGGCCAGCCGCAGCCGCCCGTAGAGATGCGGGAAAAGCTGACCGCCGCGCGATGGCTCCCACTTCAGGGCATCGCCGAGTGCAACGCTGTCAAGCGCCAGCAGCGTCAGGTCGGGCGCGTCCGCGAAATGCTTGGCGGCGGTTTCGCGGACCTGCGCGGCGGTCGAAAAATGCACATACCCGTCGGCCACGTCGATCGGCGCGCCGCTGGTTTCGCCCTGCGTCTGAAGCGCCGCCCATTCGTCGGCCCGGAGAATTTTGTAGATCAGCATGGCGCAGGTGTTGCCCTGACTGGCGTCGGGGGTCAAGCCAAGCCGCGCGCGAAAGCGGCCCCGGCATTGACATTGCGCAGGCCGACCGTCTTTGGGGCGGGCCATGATGGTCATCGGAGAGGCGCCCGCGCCGGCCCGTTCTGCGGGCAGCTGCGCGGCTTTTCCAAGGTGCGGAGGCAGGATGCCCTCGCGTATCCTTTGACTCTGCCCAAAAGAGACCGCACCATCCGGCCATAAACATGACAGAGAGGTAAACCCATGTCCCTTCGCCTTCTGACCAGCGCCGCCGCCCTTGCGCTGACCGCAGGTGTCGCAAGCGCGGAATATTCGCTAACGATCCTGCATACCAACGATTTTCACGCCCGATTTGAGCCGATCAGCAGATTCGATTCGGGCTGTTCGGAAGAGGACAACGCCGAGGGCAAATGCTTTGGTGGATCGGCGCGTCTGATGACCGCGATCAACGAGGCCAAGGCGCGCACCAACAACTACATCCTCGTGGACGGGGGCGACCAGTTCCAGGGCACGTTGTTCTACACCTATTACAAGGGCAAGCTGGCCGCCGAGATGATGAACATGATGGGCTATACAGCGATGACCGTGGGCAACCACGAATTCGACGATGGCCCCGAGGTGCTGCGCGGCTTCGTCGATTCGGTCGAGTTTCCGGTGCTGATGTCGAACGCCGACATTTCCGGCGAGGATCTGCTGACCGGTGCGATCCGGAAATCGGTGATCCTCGAGCAGGGCGGCGAAAAGCTGGGCCTGATCGGGCTGACACCGCAGGACACCGACGAACTAGCCAGCCCCGGGCCGAACGTGATCTTCACCGATCCGGTCGACGCGGTGCAGGGCGAGGTCGACAAGCTGACCGCCGAGGGCGTGAACAAGATCATCGTGCTGTCGCATTCGGGGCTGAATGTCGATATGCGCGTGGCCGAGAACACCACCGGCGTCGATGTGATCGTCGGCGGGCATGACAACTCGCTGCTGTCCAACACCATCGAAGGCGCCAAGGGCCCCTATCCGGTGATGGTGGGCGATACGGCGATTGTGCAGGCCTATGCCTACGGCAAGTTCCTGGGCGAGCTGAACGTCACCTTCGACGACGCGGGCAACGTGACCGAAGCGGTGGGCGAGCCGATCCTGCTGGATGCGGCGGTGACCGAGGACGGGGGCACCAAGGCGCGCATCACCGAGGCGGCCGCGCCGCTGGATGAAATCCGCAACCGGGTTGTGGCCGAGGCCGCCGAGGCGATCGAAGGCGACCGGTCGGTCTGCCGCGCCGTGGAATGCCCGATGGGCAACCTGGTGGCCGACGCCATGCTGGATCGGGTCAAGGATCAGGGCATCGAGATCGCCATCGCCAACGGCGGCGGTCTGCGCGCGTCGATCGACGCAGGCCCGGTGACCATGGGCGAGGTGCTGACGGTGCTGCCGTTCCAGAACACGCTGTCGACCTTCCGCGTGACCGGGGCGACCGTGGTCGAGGCGCTGGAAAACGGCGTCAGCCAGATCGAGGACGGCGGCGGCCGTTTCCCGCAGGTGTCGGGCATGAGCTTTACCGTCGATCCGGCGGCCGAGCCTGGCTCGCGCGTGTCCGAGGTGATGGTAGGCGGTGCGCCCATCGAGATGGACAAGCTCTACGGGGTGGTCAGCAACAACTTCGTGCGCAATGGCGGGGACGGCTATTCCATGTTCCGCGATGCGCAGGATGCCTATGACTTCGGCCCCGACCTGGCGGATGTGACGGCGGAATACCTGGCCAGCGATGGCCCCTACCAGCCCTACACCGACGGGCGCATCACGATGAAGTAAGGCGCATCTCGCGCCATCCGGCGATCCGGAATTTTTCAAAAATTCCGGATCGTTTTCTTTCAAAGAAAACGAGGCCGCCGCGCCTTGGCTTTGGGCCGGCGGCATGACACCCTGACGCGGAAATACCGGCGGCAGGACCATGGTCACCACCAAGGAACATTACGAGGCCTATCCCTATCCCGAGCGCGACCCGGCCGACGAGTCGCGCCGGCTCATCACCGGCTCGCCCTCGCATCCGCTTGAAATCGACCACTACCTTTTCGGCGGGCATCGCGACTGGACGCAGCCGCTGCGCGCCCTGGTGGCGGGGGGCGGCACCGGCGACGGTCTGATCCAGCTGGCCGCCCTGCTGGCGCAGGCGGGCAGGCCTTACCGGATCACCTATCTCGACCTCTCCAGCGCCGCGCGCGCGGTGGCCGAGGCCCGGGCCAAGGCGCGCAATCTGACGGATATCACCTTTCTGAGCGGTTCGCTGCTCGACGCGGCCGATCATGGGCCCTTCGACTATATCGACTGCTGCGGCGTGCTGCATCATCTGCCTGACCCCGCCGCGGGCTTTGCCGCACTGCGCGCCGCATTGGCCCCTGGCGGAGGCATGGGGTTCATGGTCTACGCGCCCTACGGCCGGTCCGGCGTCTATCCGCTGCAGGAGGCCTTCGGCGGCCTGCTGGAGGGGCTGCCGCCGCAGGAGCGGCTGGTCCGGGCGCGCCGGATTGTCGAGGCGCTGCCCGACGGGCACCCCTTCCGTTGCAATCCCAACCTTAGCGATCACCATGCCAGCGACGCCGGATTTTATGACCTTCTGCTGCACGGGCAGGATCGGCCCTTCGATGTGGCCCAACTTGACGAGGTGCTGACGCGCACGGGCTGGCGGCTTTTGTCCCACACCACCCCGGCGCTGTACGATCTGGCGCGTATTACCGAAGTGCCCGAAGGGATGAACCCGCTTCTCGCCATGCAGATCGCGGAAAAGCTGCGCGGCACTATCCGGATGCATGTCGCCTATGCCGTGCCGGGGGACGATGCGCGCCGCCCCGCCCAGGCCAAGGACCGCAGCCTGATCCCGCATCTCAAGGGCATCGGCGCCCGCGCCATGGCGCAGGCCGTGGCGCAGGGCAAGCCGATCCCGGTGCGCGAGGGCAGTGTCAGCGCCAAGCTGGCTTTGCCCAAGCCCACAGCGCCGCTGATCGCGGGCATCGACGGGCGGCGCAGGCTGTCGGATATCGCGCAGGCGCTCAGGCTCGATCCGCTGACCTTCGGCACCCGCTGGGCGCAGATCGAAAAAGAGCTGACTGCCTGGGGCCTTCTGCTTTACTCGGATCTTCTGAGGTGACGCCATGTGCGGCCGTTTCTCGATAACGCTGCCAAGCGACGCCATGGCGCAGCTCTTCGACTCGGTGCCCGGCAACGATTTGCCTGTCGTGCCCAATTACAACGTCTGCCCGACCAATGCGGTGCACACCGTGCGCAGCGAGGGCGGTCAGCGCCGCCTGTCGGCGATGCGCTGGGGGTTCATCCCGCATTGGTACAAGGCCCCGAACGGTGGCCCGCTGCTGATCAACGCGCGGGCCGAAACCATCGCCGAGAAACCCGCCTTCAAGACCGCTTGCCGTGAACGGCGCTGCCTTGTCCCGGCAACAGGGTTCTATGAATGGACCAAGGACGCCGAGGACAACCGGCTGCCCTGGTACATCTATCCGAAGCGGCAAGAGGTTCTGGCCTTCGCCGCCGTGTGGCAGGATTGGTCGCGCGACGGTCAGGACCTGCGCACCTGTGCGATCGTGACGACGGCGGCGAACGCGGCCATTTCCGCGATCCATCACCGCATGCCGGTGATCCTGGCGCCCGAGGACTGGCCGCTCTGGCTGGGCGAGCAGGGGCACGGGGCCGCAAAGCTGATGACGGCCCCGCCCGAGGACGCGCTGAGCTTTCACCGCGTCGGTACGGCGGTCAACTCCAACCGGGCGCGCGGTGCAGAGCTGATCGAACCGCTGACGGCGTGATCGGGTGACGGGATCGCGTGACCGGCCAGGGAACCGGGCAGCGCCTGACTTGCTCGGTTGTCGGTGTCGTCGATTCACGTCGCGCCGGGCGGGCCGCCAGCGCCACGTCGGCCGCATTGTAGTAGTCGATCATGGATGACGCTTTCGCCGGATCCGGTGACCACCGGGGTCACATTCCGAAAGGTCTGTTTCATGCCTTCGGCAACGGTGACGACGGCCTCGCCCCCGGCAGGACGACGCCGGTCGACCAGAACTGGTCGGTGGCCGTGGCCGTCATCGGCCAGCCGTTCTGATAGATGAACCTGATCGTGCCCCCACGGCGCGGTGAATGTAATCGGGGAAATACCCGACCCCCATCATCAGCACGTAATGCTCTTCGGCATGCAACGGCGCCGACAGGCCGATCCATCCGAGGACCGCAGCCATTCCGGTTTTTTTACGCAGTGCCGGGATGCTCCTTCGTCAAGAAAAACGGCCCATCCGTATCTGCCAAGGGTCCACGCAACGAGCTGGGTCAGAATGCGGTGAGAGGCGCGCTCGCGAGGGATTCGAAGGAACTTTTCCAAAGACCGGAACGGTCTCGAAGCGGCAGATTTTTTAGGGAATTTGGTAGCGGAGGAGGGACTTGAACCCCCGACACGCGGATTATGATTCCGCTGCTCTAACCAACTGAGCTACTCCGCCAAACCGGGCTGCTGGGTACGGCAGGGTCCGCCCATCGTCAAGCGAAAAACGCAAACCGGGCCGCGATTTTCGCGGCCCGCCCCCGGATCATTTGACGATCTTCTCGTCCTTGACGAACATGTTGCTCCAGGCACGGTCCACCAGCTCGGGCGTCATCTTGTAGGGCATCCCCTCAAAGTCACAGATGGCGATCATCTGGTCGATCAGGAAGATCGGCTGGTAATTGGCGTAAACGTTCTTGATCGTTGGATATTTCGTTTTGAGCAGGTGGATCAGAGAGGCCTCGTCCAGCTGCATTTTCTTCTTGCGAGCGACCAGCGAGAAGATCTTGAGAAAGTCCTCCTGGCAGGGGCCGTCGATCTTGATCTTGAAGAAGATCCGGCGCAGCGCGGCCTGGTCGAAGATCTCGTTCGGGTGGAAGTTGGTCGAGAAGATGACCAGCGTGTCGAAGGGCACTTCGAATTTCTCGCCCGATTGCAGGGCGAGGATATCCTTGCTTTCCTCCAGCGGCACGATCCATCGGTTGACCAGCTTTTGCGGCGGTTCGGCCTGGCGGCCAAGGTCGTCGACGATGAAGATGCCGCCGGTGGATTTCAGCTGCAGCGGCGCCTGATAGGTCCGCGCGGTGGGGTTGTAGACCAGGTCCAGCATGTCGAGCGACAATTCACCGCCGGTGATCACCGTGGGGCGCGCGCACATCACGTAACGCGAATCGAAACGGTTGTTGCGCCGCAGGCGGGTCGGGTCGTCCTCGTTCTTTTCGGCGGCGGAATGCACGATCGGGTCGTAGACCGAAATGACCTGACCGGAATATTCGATGGCGCGCGGGACGTAGATCTTGTCGCCCATCGCGTCGCGGATGCCGTTCGAGATCGAGGATTTGCCGTTGCCCGGCGGGCCGTACATCAGGATCGACCGGCCGGACCCGACCGCCGGGCCAAGGTTGTCGATCAGGCTGTTGGGCAGGACCAGATGGCCCATGGCGTTGGTCAGCTGGTCGCGGGTGATCTGGATGTTGCGGATCGACTGGCGCTTGACCTGTTCGGCATAGACGCTCAGGCGCACGGGCATCGGCCCGAAATATTCCGACTGCGACAGCGCATCCAGCGAGCGGGCCTTGCCCGAGTCGGTCAGCTGATAGGCCATTTCCGTGCCGGAATTGGCGTTGAGCGTGCCGAGCGCCTCGAGCAGGCCCTGGCTGCGCGCGAGGTCGATCAGTTCCTGGGTGATCGGTACAGGCAGGCAGATGGCCTTGGCCAGCTCGGTCACGACATTGGTGTTCTTGCGGAACAGCGTCTTCAGGACAATGTCGCGCACCATGGTCAGCGGAAGCTGCAATTCCTCCAGCCGCTTGGGCGGAGGCGGTGCCATGACGGTGCTGGTCTGCATATTCATCGATTGTCGCCTCAACGGTTTGTTTAGGCGCAAATCTGCAAGGTCTTTGTGGCGAGAGCTTGGCCAGCGCTTGGCTTTGACGGGGCAGGGGGAAGTGGGGTTATTTGCCGAAATACGCGCCCAGGCCCAGGTAGAGCGCCAGCGTCCCGCCAAGCGCCAGCCCCATGGGAAATTTCGACCCGGTCTGCCAGCTCTTCCAGTCGGGCGCCAGCCGGCGCAGGCCGGTGAATTTGCCGATCCGGTGCGCGACGAATGCCGCCAGCAGCGTGGCCGCGAACAGCGCCATCAGGAACCGCAGATCGCCGATGTGGATCATCGGCGCGGCGGCGGCGGCGAACTTGGCGTCGCCGGCCCCCATCACGCCGCCCGCATTGAGCGCGATCCCGGCCACCAGAACGACCAGCAGATGCACGAAGCGCCACAGATAGGTGTCCAGCGGCAGCGCGATCAGACCGACCACCACGTAAACGGCAAAGAGCGCCACCACGGTGTAGTTGGGGATCTTCATCGCCCGCATGTCGGAAAATCCGACATAGAGGCAGATCGGGATCACAAAAGGCGCGAACCAGAGCGCTGCCGTGGCAGAGATGTCCATGGAACGCCCCGGGTCAGAGCTTGACGCTGGCGTCCAGCGCCGCAAGGCTGCGCGACGCGGCCTCGAAATGCTGCGGATGGGTGTCGATCGCCTCTTTGAAGAGCCCCTTGCCGATCTGCACATCGCCCCGCTTGACGGCGGCCAGTCCCAGCGAATGCAGCAGCTCGGCGCGTTCGACCTGCGTCATGGGGATCACGGGCATGGTGTAATTGCCCTGCGCCCCGCGCGCGAGGATGAGGTTGTTCTTGGCGGTGAACAGCGTCTGATCCAGCCGGATGGTTTCTACGAAAAGCCGCTCGGCCTCTTTGAAATTGCCGCGCGTCAGCTTGGAATAGCCCCAGTTGTTCATCACCGAGGCCGGTTTCGTGGTCAGGCCCACGGCGATCTCGTAAAAGCTGTCGGCCTTGTCCCATTCCTTGTTGCCGTCGGCGATCATCGCCTCGAGCCGGTAACGCTTGTAGGTCTCGTAGGTGGGCGGGATCTTGTCCAGCACCTCTTCGGCGCGGTCCCATTCTCCGGAGCGGATCAACGCATCGGCCAGCTCGACCGCGTCGTTGTCGGTGGCGTCTTCGTGCTCGGTGACCTTGGTCCAGGCGACGACGGCCTCGCTGGTGCGCTTGGCGCGCACCAGCGACGTGGCCAGCCCGCGTTCGAGGTCGATGCGATCGGGGTTCTGGGACGCAGCGCGGCGGAAGTAATTGACCGCCTCGTTCGGGTCCCCGACCGTCAGCATCACCTCGTTGAGGTTGGTTTCATCGACAACATTCACGTCCTGGAACTTGCGGTCCACTTCCTCGCCGGTGGTGGAATCACAGGCGGAAAGACCAAACGCCCCTGCAACGCAGAGGGAAACAAGGATGGGGTGGCGCATTTTTCTGCGTCCTTTTACTGCTCTTGCCTCGATCAGGTGGCGTTCAGGATCAGATATTGAGAACTGCCCCGCCGCACCAGTTTGTAATCTTGTTGTTCGTCCGTACCATAAAGCGGATTTTCGATTTTTGCGAGCGCCAAGCGCAAATTGTCGCGGATTGCGTCACTTTCGCCATTGTCCAGCGCAAAGGCCTTGCGGAAGACGCCCGCCGCCTCGGCCTCTTGCCCGGATTCCATCAGCACCACGCCCAGGTTGTTCCAGGCCTCGGGCCAGTCGGCCTCGACCTTGACGGCGCGCCGCAAGAGCGCCTCTGACTGATTAAGCCGCCCAAGCGCGAGGTTGGCGCTGCCCATGGCGGTCAGGATCTCGCCGGTCAGGCCCTGCGTCGCGGCGGCCCGCTGGAACGCCTCGAGCGCCAGCTCGTATTCGCCCGCCTGCATCAGCCGGTGCCCGACCAAAAGCCCGTCCACCGCCTCGCCGCGCGGATCGACCGGCGGGGCGAAGGGCGTGTCCCGCGACGCAGACAGGCCGCCCGATGAACAGGCGGCCAGCGTTGCGACCAGGATCATGCTTCCCGCCAGGGTCAGGCGCATAAAGGTCAGTTTCCTATGTTGCCCATCTCGGTGATGCTCACGGCGGAGGGTCCGACCAGAATGATCAGCAGCGGCGGCACCGTCAGCATCATAGTGGTCAAGGTCATCTTGGTTGGCAACTGGTTTGCCTTTTCTTCGGCGCGCATGACCCTTTTGTCACGCATTTCCGACGCATAGACCCGGAGCGCGTCCGAAATCGACGTGCCGAAACTGGCGGCCTGGTTCAGCACGGTCACGAAGGACGACACGTCCTGCACGCCGCAGCGTTCGCCCATGTCGTCCAGCACCTGGCTTTTGTCTTTGCCGGCCTTCATCTCGTGGCTGATGATTTCGAACTCGTCGGCCAGCGACGGGTAGGAGGCACGCAATTCCCCGGCGACGCGCACGATGGACTGGTCCAGCGACTGACCGGCCTCGACGCAGACCAGCATCATGTCCAGCGCATCGGGGAAACCGGACTGGATTTCGTCCTTGCGCTTTTCGACGCGCTTGTTGATCCAGTATTTCGGGAACATGTAGCCCGCGGCGCCGGGGCCGAGGATATACATGATCTTTTGCTGCATCGTCGCCGACGCGCCATCCACGAAGACCAGGAAATAGGCCACGCCCGCGACCAAGAGGCCGATCCCCAGCGCGAATTGCGCAAAGTAGTAATAGCGCACCGCATCCTTGGTCCGGTAACCGGCCTGAAGCAGCGTCATGCGCATCTTCGTCAGTTCCTGCGCGTCCTGCGGTTCGAGGAACTGGGCGTATTTGTTGAGCTTTTCGTTGCGGCGCGTGTCGCGCAGCACTTCCCTGGTCTCGGCGTCCAGCTTGGCGCGGCCCGAAGTGTTCTTGAGCTTTTCCATCGGATCGGGGCGCTGCCACAGCATCATCGGGATGGCGGCGAGGATCAGCAGGAAGGCGAGCCCTCCGATCGCCATCAAGGGTCCGGCGGGCCCCAGCAGATCGACGAGCAGCGTGTTGAGTGTGTCGAGCATGTGCCAGGCCCCTCAGACTTTGATGTTGGTCAGAATGCGCATCACGATCAGGTTCAGAACCAGAAAGATGCCGACGATGAAACAGGCGGGGATGAACCACGGGTGATCCAGCACGTCGTCGTAGTAATGCGGGTCGGTGACCTGGATCACGATCAGCGCGGCCACGGGGAAGCCCGACAGGAACTTGCCTGACCATTGCGCCTCGGCGGTGATCGCCTTGACCTTGCGGAACAGACGGAACCGCGCGCGGATCACCTTGGCAAGACCGTCGAGGATCTCGGCCAGGTTGCCGCCCGATTGCTGCTGGATCGCCACGGCCACGGCCAGAAAGCGCAAATCCTGCATGTCGAGCCGTTCGGCCATGTGCTTGAGCGCCTCGCCGATGTCGCGGCCATAGGTCGATTCGTCGGCGATGATGCCAAACTCGGTCGCCAGCGGGTCCTTGATTTCCTTGGACACGATGGAAATGGCCGAGCTGAAGGGATGGCCCACGCGCAGGCTGCGCACCATAAGCTCGACCGCGTCAGGCAGCTGTTCCTCGATCATGCCGAGGCGCTTGTTGGCCTTGTGGTTGACCCACATGAACACCCCGCCGACGCCCATTCCGATGCCCATGACGATGCGCACGGGCAGCGCGGCCTCGGTGCCGATGGTAAGCCCCAGAAAGGCGACGACGCTGACGCCGACCATGATCAGGATCAGCTGTTTGGGCGTAAAGGCGATGGCGGCTTTCTGCGCCCGGTCGGCCAGCAGCGAATAAAGCGGAATGGACCGGCTTTCCATGTGCTGGTCCATCTCCTTGCGGAGCTTGGCCAGCACCGCTTCGCGGTGCGTGCCCTTGTCCAGCATCTGCAGCCGGCGGTTGACCTTGTTGTTCAGGCTGATCGACTTGCCGAAGACCAGCAGATACACGCCCTCGACCAGGACGAGCACGGCGACGAAGATCATGCCGTAGATGATTGGTTCTGCACTCAGCATGGATCAGTCTCCGCGGAAGGGTTCGTAGATCGACGGGGGCAGATCGTAGCCCCACATCTTGAAGCGTTCGGAAAAGTGGCTGCGCACGCCGGTCGCCGTGAAATGGCCGATGATCTTGTTTTCGGGCGTCAGACCGACGCGTTGGAAGCGAAAGATCTCCTGCATCGAGATCACCTCGCCCTCCATGCCGGTGATCTCGGTGATCGAGGTCATCCGGCGCGAGCCGTCCTGCAGACGGCTGGCCTGCACGATCAGGTTCACCGCCGACGAGATCTGCGAGCGCATGGCTTTCAGCGGCATCTCGATCCCGGCCATGGCGATCATGTTCTCCAGACGGCTGACACCGTCGCGGGCAGAGTTGGCGTGGATCGTGGTCATCGAACCGTCGTGGCCGGTGTTCATGGCCTGCAGCATGTCGATCACTTCCTCGCCGCGCGTCTCGCCGACGATAATGCGGTCGGGACGCATCCGCAGCGCGTTCTTGAGGCAATCGCGCGGGGTGACGGCGCCCTTGCCCTCGACGTTGGGCGGGCGGCTTTCCATCCGGCCGACATGGCTCTGCTGCAGCTGAAGTTCCGCCGTATCCTCGATCGTCAGGATGCGTTCGCTGTCGTCGATGAACGACGACAGGGCGTTGAGCGTGGTCGTCTTGCCCGAACCCGTACCGCCCGAGACGATGATGTTCAGCCGCGTGGCCACGGCCGCCTGCAGATAGACGGCCATTTCCTCGGTGAAGGCGCCGAATTGCACCAGGTCGTCGATGCCCAGCTTGTCCTTCTTGAACTTCCGGATGGACACCAGGCTGCCGTCCACCGCAATCGGCGGCACCATCGCGTTGAAACGCGACCCGTCGGCCAGACGGGCGTCGACGTAGGGGTTGCTTTCATCGACCCGCCGGCCCACCGCGGACACGATCTTGTCGATGATCCGCATCAGGTGGCGTTCGTCCTTGAACGTCACGTCGCTGAGTTTCAGCTTGCCGCTCTGTTCCACAAAGATCTGGTGCGGGCCGTTGACCAGGATATCCGAAACGCTCTCGTCCTTCAGAAGCGTCTCGAGCGGGCCCAGCCCCTTGACCTCGTCGTAAAGCTCTTGGTTGAGGGTCTGGCGTTCGTCGCGGTTGAGGACGATGCCCTTTTCCTGCAGCGTCTCCGTGGCGATCAGGCTGATTTCCTGGCGCAGCTCGGATTCGCTTGCCTGGTCGATGGCGGCAAGGTTGAGGTTGTCGAGAAGCGCGCGGTGCAGTTCCAGCTTGATCTCGCCGAGACGCTCCTTGCGTTTCTTTTCCTTGTCCATCGGCGCGACCTGCGCGCTCCGGTTGGGCTGCGGCTTGCGCATCGACGGCTTGGGGGCCTCGGGGGCGGGTGCGGCCTCGGCGGGGTCGGGGGCCCCGACCGGCATGGCCTTTTCGGTCTGGGATTTCTTGTAGCGCGAAAACATGGATCAAATCCTTCAGGCGGCTTCGGCGTCGGTTTTGCCGACCTCGTGCAACGACACCGCCAGCTTGGCGATTTCCTTGCGGAGCGGGCTTTTGGGGGAATGGTGGGCCAGCGGCAGGCCGTGGTCACAGGCCTGCGTCACGGCGCGACCGCCGTCGGGCAGTTGCACATCGAGCGATATGCCAAGGCTCTCGGCCATGCGCTTGACGCGGCTCTTGCCCTGCAGGTCGGTGAATTTCGGGGCGCGGTTCAGGACGAACCGCAGTTTGCCGAACGGCAGGTCCTCGTTCTGCAGCGCGCGTTTCAGTCGCAGCGTGTTCTGCGCCGACCGCATGTCCAGTTCGACCAGCGCGAAATAGACCTGCGAATCCATCAGAACGGTCTCGGACCACTGCACCAGCGTCGGCGGCATATCGACGACCACATAGTCGAAGTGATCGCGCGCGGTGTTCAAAAGCTTTTCCACATCGCCCGGCGCCAGCATGTCGAGCGGCAGGATATCCGGCGGAGACGTCAGCACCTGAAGCCTGTCCTCGAACGCGACGAGCGATTGGGCGAAACTGTCGCCGTCCATCGAATCGACGTCGGACAACAGCTCCAGCACCGCCTCGCGGCGGGGCAGGTCGAGAAAGGTCGACACCGATCCGAATTGCAGCCCGAGGTCGATCAGGCAGACGCTGGGATGGTCGTTCTTGCCGATGGTCGCAAGTTCCCAGGCCAGGTTCACGGCAAAGGTGGTCGCCCCGCATCCACCCGACAGGCCCTGCACGGCGATCAGTACGCCATCGCCTTCGCCCTTTGGCTTCAGGCCGGAAACCTTGCCGTCGGCCTGCGGAAGCGTCGCGACAGGTGCCGGTGCGCGCAGGCGCGCGACCGCCGCCGCGAGCTCGCCTTCCGGCAGGGGGTAGGGAACGAATTCGTTGGCGCCGCGGCGTAAAAGCTGGTGCAGCGCGGCGGGGGTCACGTCTTCGGCGATCAGAACCACCTTGACGTCGTTGCCCTTGGCGGCGGCGATGATGTCGCTCAGCTGCGGCAGGGAGTCCTCGTCCTCGACGTCTATCGCCATCGCCACGAATTCGAGCGATTTCGCGTCCGGCTGGGTCAGAAACGCCAGCGCCTCGTCGAAGCCCAGATCCCCCCAGCTTTCGCCGAGGATCGATTCCATGTCTTCGATGAGCAGATCGAAGTTCTGCACATCCCGGCTTATCGTGCAGGCCACGATGGGGGCGGGGTCTTTCGGCAGATCTGTCGTACTGGTCATGTGCCTTGCGTCCTTTGCTTCTTCAGCACGAGGAGCGCAGACAATTCCGCCAACCCATCCCAGTGCCGTATGGACCCACGCCGCGATTCGGATCGCCGGACGTGGTCCCTTGACTGCAAGGTCGCTTAGAAACGGGGCAACATTAGGGCCAAAAAACCGAAATTGTACGAAATCGGCAGACGATTGGCGGACTTACTCGGTGCTGCCCTCGGTGGTGCTGACGCCGGAAAGAACGGTCGCCGGCTGGGCGCTGCGAATGTATTCGCGATAGATCACCTGGGCGTATTTGCCGTCCAGAACCATCGGATGATCCTGCACGAAGCCCGACACCTCGGTCACGGTGCGGCGATTGCGCCGTTCGCGGCCCTGGGTGACGATCAGCGGCTGGGTTTCGCCGTAGGACACCACCGCCTCGAGCCGCGAGGTGCTGATCCCCAGCGTCGCGAGGTGGTTCACCACCGCGCGCGCCCGGCGCAGGCCGAGACGCTTGTTATAGGCTTCCGATCCGACCTTGTCGGTGTGGCCATAGACGCGGAAGGTCAGTTCGGGGAACTGGCGGATGAAATCGGCCTGTTCGCGCAGCGTGTCGCGCGCGCCGGTATCGAGCTCGGCGCTGTTGAAGGCGAAGTTCACCGTCGTCATCACCTCGTTCGCAAACCGTTGCGACAGATCGAAGGTATATTGCTTTTCGCCCGACATCACCGCGACGTTGTTCATCGTCGCTTCGCCGAAATCGCCGGTGTCGATCAGCGACCCCGCCTCTCGATGAAAGGCTGTATAGACGGGATCGTGGCTTGAGCACCCTGTGACGCCGACGAGGCACCCGAGGGCAATGCTGATTTTTCGAAACATCTGATCCCGCATGCGCTTAATCCATCACATAGCCATAAGAACCGGTGAAGTCCTGTTTGGCAACCTCGGCCGCCGGGCCCTTGGCCTTGCGCGATTCACCCGACACGCGGCCGAAGAGGAAAAGGTCCTTTTCCGTCGGCGCCGTGACCCGGTCGGTGGGCAGCGCCAGCGCTTCGCCCTTGGTCGGGGTCACAAGGTGAGGGGTGACGAGGATCACCAGTTCGGATTGTTCGCGGGCATATTCCGCGCTGCGGAACAGCGCGCCCAGCACCGGAATGTCGCCCAGCCACGGCACCTGACCGTTCAGGTCGCGGAAATCGTCCTGCAGCAGGCCCGCGATGGCAAAGCTTTCGCCGTCGCGCATTTCCACCGTCGTGGCGGTGCGGCGGGTGCGGAAGCCGTCGATCCGGACGTTTTCAAGGTCGATCCCGTTCGTGCTGTCGATAGAGGACACTTCGGCCTCGAGCTCGAGGTTGATGATGTCGCCATCCACGACGCGCGGGATGAAGTTAAGCGAGATACCGAAAGGCTTGAACTCGACCGTGACCTTGCCGTCGTCCTGGTTGACCGGGACGGGATATTCGCCACCGGCGAGGAACTTGGCCTCCTGCCCCGACAAGGCGGTCAGGTTCGGTTCGGCCAGCGTGCGGACAACGCCTTTGGTTTCAAGGGCTTCCAGCAGGATGCCCACTTCGAGGCCGCCGGCGTTGAAGCCGAAGAGAATAGCACCCTCGGTGCCCTGGGTCACTTCGACCGGGTTGCCGAGGCCGTTATCACCGTCGAGCCAGGTGCCGCTCTCACTGGCGATCCCAAGTGCGTCGTCGGCCACGTTGCCGCCCAGCGACACCGAGGACCGGAGCGTCTTGGCCACCGAGCGCTGCATCTCTGCAAAGCGCACCTTGAGCATGACCTGCTGCACGCCGCCGACGCTCATCAGGTTCGACACCCGTTCCGGGGCATAGCGTTCTGCTAGGTCCAGCGCGCGGGTCATGCGTTGCGTGCTGCTGACCGTGCCCGACAGCACGATGCCATCGTTGGCGGTGCGCACCTCGATCTTTTCGTCGGGCAGGATCTGGCGCAGCCGTTCCTTGAATTCGGTGACATCCGCGGCCACGCGCACGTCGACATTGGTGATCAGCTGGCCGCTGGGGTCGAGGATCGTCAGCGTGGTGGTGCCCGGCGACTTGCCCAGCACATAGATCGTCCGGTCGGACAACGAAGAGATGTCGGCAATTGCCGGGTTGGCGATCGATAGCTCGGCGAAGGGCATTTCGCTTTCGACGACGACCGCGCGGTTCATCGGCACGTTAAGCGTCGATTCCGTGCTGCCACGGACAATGCGCAACGAATCCGCCTGCGCGACCTGCGCGGCAGGCGCAAAGCCCAGCGTCAGCCCCAGCAGGGCTGCCTTGAGAAAACCGTCATATTTCATGTGACCTGCCTTTCCGATCACGCCTCAAATCGCAGGTCTTTTCGCCTGCCCTTCGGGCGACTGTGCGTCAATTTCAGTTTTTTTGCAAGAATCAAAGGCTTCGGCCCGATTGCTTATGTGGATAAAGCGCAACAGCTCGCGAAAAAACCAAAAGAGGGCGCGCAGTTCGCGCGCCCTCTGAAGAGGCAACAGTCTGAATTGTCGTCAGTTTGTGCAGGGGATCGGGATCTCGACCACCTCGGCGCCGCGGCGGGTGCGGATGGTGCAGACCTCCAGCGCCTGGGCCTGGGTCTCCTGTTTCTTGGCCGCGATGCCCAGCAGGGAACGCTGGTCGACCTCGATCGCTTCGGCCACGGTGTCGTCGTTCGCGGCCATCAGCGACAGCGACAGACGTCCGGTCGATTGGGCCTGCGCCAGCGCCGCGACCTGCTGCGGGCTGGCAGCGACGGTGACAGTGCGCGCGATGGTGGTCGAGGCGTTTTCGGTTTCCGACATCTGGTCGATGGCGATCAGCCGCACGGCGGTTTCGATCAGCTTGGTGACGTCGCCCTGAGGCAGGTTCGGGTCGTTGCCGGGCACCCGTCCGGTCCAGTAGACGTCGACCCGGTCGCCCGGGCGCAGAAAGCCCGAAACGCCGCTCGCCACATCGACCTTGATCGCAAAGGCGCGCTGACCACGATCCAGCCGCGAGGTAAGACCGGCATCGCCGCCGGGCTCGCTGACCTTTACCGCGGTCACGGCCTCGTTCTTGTCGAGCCCCCGGATGGCGACGCGGGGCTGCTCGCCTTCCTTGGTAAAGGGGGTCTTCTCGTCGAAATACTCTTCGGGCAGGAGCTCCACCGGCCAGGGCGCCAGGCGGATGTCCTCGGGATTGATCGTCTCGCCCTGCGTTATGGCGCGGTTGGCGACATAGATCGGCCGGGTCGGAACCGCCGTCGTCGACTTTGCGCGTTCCTGTTCAAGGGCGCTCTGATAGGCCCCGATGTAATTTTGCGCCATGTATACCGCGAACCCGGCCAGGCCGAGCCCCGCGATCAGCACTAGTCCGAAAACCAGTCGCATAGTGTATCCTCTCGCGTATGTGCCTCATGTCGGCCCGCGCCGCACGCGGACCATTGTTTCCAAAACTAGCCGGGGATTGTGTCCGAAATTTGCCGAACCAGCGGTTCTTGTCGGGCGTTTGTGCGGATAATATGCTGAAAAATAAAGAAAAGGCCGAACCGCGCGGGTACAGCCTTTCTCGCTTGTCTGACCTGATCGTCTGATCAGAAGTCGTTTTCAGCCGCAATCGCGCCGCCTGCAGAAGACATCAGATCGTTCGCGCTGTCTTCGATCGTGAAGAACGAAATGGCCGACAGGCCGACGACAGCGGCCGTGATCACGACCCAATCGACGGTGACCGCGCCTGACTCGTCGTCACGAAAGGCTTCAAGGAAGTTCAACATCACGGATCCTCCGCTTCTGCTCTACGTGGGAAAGGCCCAAGCCGGATCAAGCCCGGCTTGGGGAACTCGTTCGAGAAAGACTTAGAAGTCGTTCTCTGCCGCCACGGCGCCACCGGCAGCGGTGATCAGCGTGTTGGCGTTGGTCTCGATGGTCGAGTAGGCGGCGATGGCCATGCCCACAACAGCTGCGGTCAGCACGACCCAGTCAACCGTCACAGCACCGTCTTCGTCCTTGCGGAAGGTATTGATGAACTTGAACATTGGAATTCTCCAGATATGGCCAGTTGGCCGGGGGGGGACGCGGTCGCGCTGCAGGGTTGCTGAATTGCAGGGAAACCGGGTGGCGGCCCCGTTCATGGGGCCGCCTACGACTTAGAAGTCGTTTTCTGCCGCGACAGCGCCACCGGCAGCGGTGATCAGCGTGTTGGCGTTGGTCTCGATGGTCGAGTAGGCGGCGATGGCCAGACCCACGACAGCTGCGGTCAGAACGACCCAGTCAACCGTCACTGCACCGTCTTCGTCCTTGCGGAAGGTGTTGATGAACTTAAGCATGTTGTCTCTCCGTAGTGTATGTTTGCTTGCTCTCGATCTCACCGCTCCGGCACTTGCTTGGGCGTCTCTCACACGACCTGTCCCGTTGCGGTATGTGTAGAATAAGCCCTCACATTGGGGCAGGAGTTTGGCGCGATTGGTTTGTTTTTGCAGTATAACGGCGGCATCGCCGAAAAACTGAGAAGTATATGTATTTAAACGTTTAAATAGTATGAACGGGCTCTAGCCGTCTGGGAAATGAGGCCCGAGAGGGCTTAAAATGGCGGTCCCGTTCAATTTCCGTCGCCGATGTTGGAGATTTTTCGCTTTTGTGCGAAGATCGGAAAAAAGCGAAAAGCAGTTACAGGCGCCGTGATGAGAAAACTCTGTCTTTTAACCGTGGTCTGTGCCGCGGTCCTGACTTTCGAGGTGCGGGCCGAAGCCCCGGCGCCGTTCCCGGAATTTTCGGCCAAGCGGGTGACGCCGCCCAAGCCCGGCACGCGCAAACGCATCACCGTTCAGATCGCCCCGCGCCCGGCGTCCGCGGTTCCGGCACCAGCGGCCAAGTCCCCGTCGCCCGGCGGGCGTGCCGGGGGCGATGGCAGCTATGCCTGGTTCTGGGAGGCGGTGTCGCCCAAGCTCGACGCTTCCGGTCCGGGGCGGCTTGAACCGGCGCTGGTCCGGCTGCAGAACCCGCCGCAGGGGCAGGGCGTGGCGGCGCCGCGCCTGCAGGATCTTCAGGACATCGCGCAGGCCTACGGGATCGAGATCCTCAAGGCCACCATCGGAACCCGCGTGTCCCCGGCGCTGGCGCTGGCGGTTATGGCGGTGGAATCCGGCGGCCGCGCCGAGGCGGTCAGCACCGCAGGCGCGCAGGGGCTGATGCAGCTTATGCCGGCCACGGCAGAGCGCTTTGGCGTGGCCGACGCGCTGGACCCGGTCGAGAACATCAAGGGCGGCGTGGTCTTTCTGGATTTCCTGATGAAGAAATTCGACAGCGATCCGATCCTCGTTCTGGCGGGATACAACGCCGGGGAAAACAGCATCGGGCAGAACGACGGCGTGCCGCCCTATGCCGAGACGCGCGATTACGTGCCCAAGGTGCTGTCGGCCTTTCAGACCGCCAAGGGGCTCTGCCTGACGCCACCGCAGCTGATCTCGGACGGCTGCGTGTTCCGCGTCACCCGCTGACCGGGGGCACCACCGCGCCGGGGTTCATGATGCCATTCGGGTCGAGCGCGTCCTTGATGGACCGCATCGCCCAAAGCTTGGCCGGATCGCCATAGCGTTCCATATCGCCGACTTTCAGGCGCCCGATCCCATGTTCCGCGCTGACCGAGCCGCCCATCTCGTGCACCAGATCGTGCAGGGCGCGCTTGATGTCCTCGCGCTGTTTGGCGTGCTCTTTGCGGCTGCGGCCGGGCGCGGGGAAGATGTTGTAATGCAGATTGCCGTCACCCAGATGCCCAAAGCAATTGATCCGGAACGCCCCAAGTCCGGCGATCACCTCGCGGCCGCGAATGACGAAGTCGGGGATCGCCCCCAGCGGCAGCGAGATGTCGTGGCTCGCGATCGCGCCGATCAGGCGGTTGGCCTCGGGGATGCGTTCGCGCACCGCCCAAAAGTCGTCGGCCTGCGCCTGCGACTGCGCGATCAGCCCGTCGCTGACCAGCCCCTGCTCGAGCGCCTCGGCAAAGAGCTGTTCCAGCGCCTCCGCCGGATCGAGCCCCTTGGCCAGGCCGACCTCGATCAGCACGAACCAGTCGGGCCTTTCGGCAAAGGGCTGGCGCACGTCCGGCACCGTCTCGGCCAGAAAGTCGAGCCCGGTGCGCTGCATCAGCTCAAAGGCGCTGATCGCCTCGCCCATCTGCGAGCGGGCCAGCGACAGCAGCTTCAGCGCCGCCCCGGGGCCGTCGACGACCATCAGCGCGGTGCCGGTGCCCGCCGGGATCGGCGACAGTTTCAGGCTGGCCGCCGTGATGACACCCAGCGTGCCCTCGGCCCCGATCAGCAGATGCCGCAGATCGTAACCGGTGTTGTCCTTGCGCAGCCGCCGCAGCCCGTGCCAGATCTGCCCGTCGGGCAGAACCGCCTCCAGCCCCAGCACCAGATCGCGGGTGTTGCCATAGCGCAGAACGTTCACACCGCCCGCATTGGTCGCCAGAAGCCCGCCGATCCGCGCCGAGCCTTCCGACGCCAGCGACAGCGGAAAAAGCCGGTCGACGTCCCGGGCCGCCGCCTGCACATCCGCCAGGATCGCACCCGCCTCGGCGATCAGCACGTTTTCTTCGGGGTAAACGGCCCGGATCGCATTCATCTTTTCCAGCGACAGAATCAGCGCCGAGGGCTGCCCGGCCTCGACGATCTGCCCGCCGACCAGCCCGGTCCCGCCACCATAGGGCACCACGCCCACACGCGCCGCATTGCAGGCGCGCAGGATCGCCGCGACCTCTTCGGCGCTTTCGGGCCGCGCCACCCAGGCGGGCGCCCCGGTCCAGAGCCCCCTCGGTTCCTCCAGATACCGCGGCTCGGCCCGGCGCAGACGGCCCTCGGGCAGCGCCTGTGCCAGCGTCTCGGCAAAGCGGTCGTCAGCGGGGGAATGGGGCATGATGCGCCTTTGGTTGGGTCTGCCTCGGGGTCAGACCCTATTCATCACGCAACCACGATGGGCGCAACACCACCACGGTCGGGCGCGGCGGCAGATCGCGCAGGCTGACCTCGATCGAACTGCCAGAGCGCCGGTCGATGGCCCAGCGGTCCGACACGCCCTCCAGAAACGCCTCGAGCGAATAGCCCGAAAACCAGTGCATCGGGATCACGATCGAGGATTTCAGCCGCTCGACCACGCGGATCATCGCCGGCAGTTCCATCGTATAGCCGCCATCGACCGGCACCATCACCACGTCGAGCCGCCCCAGGGCCGCGTATTGCTCGTCGTTGGGCTCATGATGCAGGTGGCCAAGGTGGCCGATGCAGAGCCCCTCGACCTCGAACACAAAGATCGAATTGCCGTTGTCCTCGCGCCCGCCGAACTGGCTGCGGATATCGGTCGAGACATTGCGCACCAGCATCTCGCCCAGATCGAGATAATGGTCGATCCCCTCGCCGAAGGGGCCCCAGCCGGGCAGGGCATGGGGGATGGCGGGGTCGGGATTGGCCGTCCAGTGGGTGTCGTGCGCATGGTTCATGGTCACCACGTCGGGAATCATCGTGGTGCTGCCGTAAAACCCGGTGAAATCGGTGATCGCATTCAGCCCGCCCTGCGTCTGCAGCAGGAACGAGGCATGGGCGATGTAATGCAGGCGCACGCTGTAGTCCGGCACCGCCTCGGTCCAGCTGGCCTTGTGGATGAATTCCAAACCGGGCGCTGCATCGGCCACGGCGATGCAATGGCTGGGACGGCGCTGGTCCTGCGCGCTTGCGGCGCCGGCCAGCAGGATAAGAACAAGGGCGATCAGACGCATGACAAATCCTCCTGTGCTCAGAAGGGTAGAGCAAGCGAGGACGCCCGCAAGGGCGGAGGAGCGGCGCCGCCCGACATTTGCCGAAAGTCTAACCGATTTGGGTGCGCCCGCGCCGGTCCGCGCGCAGCGCCGCATAAAGCACATGCGTCCGCCAGCGCCCGTTGATCTGCAGATAGCTCTGCGCCACACCCTCGTACTTGAACCCCGACCGCTCCAGCAGCCCGCGCGACGCCACGTTCTCGGGCAGACAGGCGGCCTCGATCCGGCTCAGATCCTGCCGCTCGAAGGCGTGATGCACCATCGCGCGGATCGCCTCGCCCATATAGCCCTGCCGGGCGAAGGGCTGGCCGATCCAGTAGCCCAGCGTCCCGCATTGCGCGGGGCCGCGGCGGATGTTGTCCAGCGTGATCGCCCCCAGCAGCGTCTGGTCGCTGCGGCGGATCAGGAACACCGGAACCGCCGTCCCGTTCGAGATCGACCGGCTGGCCCAATAGACCCGGTTGGTAAAGGCGCGCCGCGACAGGTGATCGTCGGCCCAGTTGGGCTCCCACGGGGTGAGGAAATCCTCGCTGTCCTGCCGCAGAGCGGTCCAGCTGTTGAAATCGCCGTGCTGCGGCGGGCGCAGGGTCATGCGCTCGGTCTCGATGCGGAATTTTCGCCGCAGGGCCAGCATCAGGCGGCCCGTCGCGCCTGCACTTGCGCCAGCGTCGGCGCGTCCGACACCGGGCCGTAAAGCGCCATGGCCGCCGGGGCCTTCTCGGCCAGCGTTTCGGCCAGCGCGCGCACGTCGCCGGTGGTTACACTGTCGATGCGTGCCACGGTTTCCGACAACTCGGGCACCTTGCCCCAGATCTGCACCATCCGCGCGATGCGCTCGGCCCGGCTGGCCGGACTCTCCAGACCCATCAGCAGGCCCGCCTTCATCTGCGCGCGGGCGCGGGCGACCTCTTCGGGGCTCATGTCCTCGGCGGCGCGCTTCATCTCGTCGATGGTCAGATCGGCCAGCGCGCCGATCTGGTCACCGCTGGTGCCGGCGTAGATCGTGGTCATGCCGGTATCGGCATAGGCCCCGTTCTGGGCGAAGATCGTATAGCACAGCCCTCGCTTCTCGCGGATTTCCTGGAACAGGCGGCTCGACATGCCGCCCCCCAGCGCGATGGCATAGACCTGCGCGGTATAGAATTGCGGATCGCGGTAGCCCGAGGATTCAAAGGCCAGCGCCAGATGCGCCTGTTCCAGCGCCTTGTCGTGGCGCGCCTCGCCTCCGGCAAAGCTGGCCGGGTCCGCCGGCGCGGCTTTGCGCGCTGGCAGGCCGCCGAACAGTTTCTCTGCCGCGCGCACAAGCGTGTCGTGGTCGACCGCGCCTGCCGCCGACAGGATCATCTGGTCCGGCCCGTAATGCTCGGTCACGAAACCCGCCAGGTCCTCGCGCCCGAAGCGCCGGATGTTCGCCGTCTCGCCCAGGATGGTGCGGCCCATGGCCTGGCCGGGATAGGCCTCGGCCTGCAGCCAGTCGAAGATCACGTCGTCGGGCGTGTCATGCGCCTGTCCGATCTCCTGCAGGATCACGCCGCGCTCGACCTCGATTTCCGAGGCGTCGAACACGGGGTTCAGCAGAATGTCCGAGATCACGTCGAGCGCCAGGCCCGTATCGGCCTCCAGCACCCGCGCGTAATAGGCCGTCACCTCGCGGCTGGTATAGGCGTTGATATAGCCGCCCACATCCTCAATCGCCTCGGCGATCTGCAGCGCGCTGCGCGTGGCCGTGCCCTTGAACGCCATGTGTTCGAGGAAATGCGCGATGCCGTTCTGCTCGGGCCGTTCGTGGCGGCCGCCCGCCGTGACCCAGATACCCAGCGCGGTCGATTGCAGCCCGGGCATATGTTCGGTGACGATGCGAAAGCCGTTGGACAGGGTGGCTAGCTGAACACTCACTGGGCGATACGCTCCTGAATAAGGGCCTCTAGCGCGGCAAGGTCGTTCTCGACCTCGGTCACGCGCTCGGCGCGGTCGTAAAGATCGGCCATGCGCTGGGGAAGCGGCGGACGGATGCCGCTGGCCTCTTCCACCGCATCGGGGAATTTCGCGGGATGCGCGGTCGCCAGCGTGATCATCGGCACGGCGGGATCGCGCCCGGCCTCGGCGACGCGGACCCCGATGGCCGAATGCGGGCAGAGCAATTCGCCCATGCTGCGGTTGGCCTCGGCGATGGTGGCCATGGTCTCGTCTTCGCTGACGCGGCCGCTGTCGAAATGCTCGCGCAGCGCCTGAAGCGCGCCCTGGCTGACGCGGAACCCGCCCTGCTTGAGCTCGTCCATCAGCTGGGCCACGGCGGCGCCATCGCGGTCGTAAGCGTCGAAGAGGGCGCGTTCGAAGTTCGAGCTGACCTGGATGTCCATGCTCGGGCTGATCGACGGGACGACCTCATCCGTTTCGTAAGCGCCCGATGAGAGGCACCGGTGCAGAATGTCGTTCTGGTTGGTGGCGACCACCAGCCGGTCAATGGGCAGCCCCATGCGTTTGGCGATGTAGCCCGCGAAAATGTCGCCGAAATTGCCGGTGGGCACCGTAAAGCTGACCTTGCGCTCCGGCGCACCCAACGACACGGCCGAGGAAAAGAAATAGACCACCTGCGCCAGCACCCGCGCCCAGTTGATGCTGTTCACACCCGCCAGCCGGACGCTGTCGCGGAACTCGAAATGGTTGAACATGTCCTTCAGCCGCGCCTGGCAATCGTCGAAATGCCCGTGCAGCGCCAGCGCGTGCACGTTGCTTTCCACCGGCGTGGTCATCTGGCGGCGCTGCACCTCGGACACACGGCCATGCGGGTAGAGGATGAAGACGTCTACCGCATCCAGACCCCGGAACGCCTCGATCGCGGCCGACCCGGTGTCGCCGCTGGTGGCGCCCACGATAGTCACCCGCTCGCCGCGCCGCGTCATCGCTTCTTCGAACAGCTGGCCGATCAGCTGCATCGCGAAGTCCTTGAAGGCCAGCGTCGGGCCGTGGAAGAGCTCGAGCAGGAAATGCCCGGGGGCCAGCTGCACCAGCGGCGCGCGGGCGTTGTGGCCGAACCCGGCATAGGCCTTGGCGATCAGGTCGGCAAAGACCTCGTCGGTGAAGCCGTCGCCGACGAAAGGCCGCATCACGCGAAAGGCCACCTCTTCATAGGGCAGGCCATGCAGCGCGCGGATGTCGGCGTCGCTCATCTGCGGGATGGTCTCGGGCACGTAAAGCCCGCCATCGCGCGCGAGCCCGGACAGCATCGCCTCTTCGAATGTCAGCGCCGGGGCCTGCCCCCGGGTCGAGATGTAACGCATCAGCGTCCGCCTTTCGTATCGCGGCGTTGCCGCCAGATGAGTGTCGCCGTCATCGCCAGCCAGATCGCCGCCAGAGAGAACCAGGTGACGGCATATTGCAAGTGATCGTTGGGAATGCCGCTGGTGTCGACGGGCAGGGGGGTGAGGCCGGGATCGGCAGGGGTAACCTCGCGCGCGATCACCAGCAGGGGTTCGGTCTGCAGCGCCTCGGACATCGGCCCGATGTCGCGGGCGAACCAGGTGTTGCCCGCCACGTCGTTTTCTGGGGTCGAGGAATTGCGGTCGTCGGGCCAGTGCAGGTTGCCGGTCACCTCCGCCGGGCCGGTCCGGCGCGGGGTGCCCTTTTTGGCCACGGGCACAAAACCCCGGTCCAGCAGCACCCGCCGCCCGTCATTGGTCTGGAAAGGTGCGATCACCCGGTAACCCGCGCCCACGCGCTTGACCGACACCAGCACGTGCAGCTCGCCCTCCTCGATGGTGCCGCTCAGCGCCAACGGCTGGTAGCGCTGCTCGTCCGGCGACACGACCTGCGGCAGCGGCTGGGCTGGACCCGCGATGGTGCTTTCGATCTCGTCCAGGATGCCTTCTTTCCACGCCAGACGCTGCATCTGCCAGACGCCCAGAGACAGCAGGATACCGGCACCGATGAGGCCCAGCAGAAGGGTGGCGATGGGGCGTTTCACGAAGGCTCCGTTACAAGGAAAAGGCGCGCCGGGGGCGCGCCTCTCTTAGACCGATCCAAGGCGGGGTTCAAACCGCCTTTGGCAGGGCGCTGCAACCCGCCGCAGGCTCAGCCGCCCCAAACGTAGACAGCGGCGAAGAGGAACAGCCAAACCACGTCGACGAAGTGCCAGTACCAAGCGGCGGCCTCGAAGCCGATGTGCTTTTCCGGCGTGAAATGGCCCTTCATCAGGCGCAGCAGGCAGATGAAGAGGAAGATCGTCCCGATGATCACATGCGCGCCGTGAAAGCCCGTGGCCATGTAGAAGTTGGCGCCATAGATGTTGCCTGAGAAACCAAAGGCCGCGTGGCTGTATTCATAGGCCTGCAGCATGGTGAAGAGCACACCCAGCACGATCGCCAGGATCAGGCCGTTCTTCATGTCCTCGCGGTTGTTCTCATGCACCAGCGCATGGTGCGCCCAGGTCGCGGCCGCGCCCGAGCAGAGCAGGATCAGCGTGTTGATCAGCGGCAGGTGCCAGGGGTCGAAGGTCTCGATCCCCACGGGCGGCCAGACGCCGTCGACCGCGGGGCTCAGCGGGCCCATGGGGTACATGGCGTGTTTGAAGAACGACCAGAACCAGGCGAAGAAGAACATCACCTCGGACATGATGAAGAGGATGAAGCCGTACTTCAGGCCGATCCGCACCACAGGCGTGTGATCGCCCACCTGGCTTTCCGCGACGACGTCGGCCCACCAGCCGAACATGGTATAAAGCACACCCACAAGGCCGATCAGGAACACCCAGGGGCCGCTGTCGTGCATCCACAGGACGGCGCCGAACAGCATGGTAAAGCCGGCCGCCGCGCCCAGCAGGGGCCAGATGGAGGGGTTTAGAATGTGGTAGTCATGGTTCTTGGCATGTGCCATGTCGAATCCCTCGTTGGTCGTTAGTTGACAGACGTGCCGTCTGTTTGCGGGGTCAAGGCGGCCTGCACGTCCTCGGGCAGGTCGATTTCGTAAAAGGTGTAGGACAGCGTGATATGCTTGGCGTATTTGGCGTCCGAATCCTCGACGATCTCGGGGTCGACGAAGAAGCTGACCGGCATCTGCACGCGTTCACCGGGCATCAGCACCTGTTCCTCGAAACAGAAGCAGGCGATCTTGTTGAAATAAGCGCCGGCGCTGAAGGGCGCGACGTTGTAGCTGGCAGAGCCTGCGATGGGTTTGTCGGTCGGGTTATAGGCCTCGTAGAAGGCCAGCCCCTCTTCGCCGATGCGCAGCTCGATCTCGTGTTCGACGGGCTTGAATTCCCACGGCATGCCGCGTTCGAGCGAGGCGTCGAACTTGATCTTGATGGTCTTGTCGAGGATCCGGTCCCCGGCCGCCTCGGCAACGCCGGTCGCGCCGCCATAGCCGGTCACACGGCAGAACCAGTCGTAAAGCGGAACCGAGGCCCACGCCATCGCCCCCATGAAGAGAACGACGCCGACGGTCTGAACCACGGTCTTGTTCTTTCCCTCAATTGCCATTGCTGACCTGTCCTCCTGCGATTGCCGGATCGTAATCGCCCCGCGTCACCTTGACGACCGTGAGGCCGAAGATGATGGCGATGAACGCCACCAACACCAGGCCCAGTCCAAGGTTGCGGCCGAACCGGCGCTTGTGAAGCTCGTGTTCGCGGCCAAAGCTCATGCCAGACCCCCGATGCGGTCCAGACCGGCCTCGATCAGGATCGCGCCGAAATGGGCGAAGAGATAGAGCAGCGAGAGTTTGAAGAACTTGCGCTCGACAAGGAAGTTGTCCTCTTCGGACATGTCCTCGTCACGGCGGAAGATGTCCCAGGCGCCCTTGAGGAAGAGCGCGTTCAGCACCAGGGCCACCGCCAGATAGACCGGACCGCCGATCGAGGTGAAACCCGCGCCGATGGCCAGAACGGCCAGCAGGACGGTGTAGGCGAGGATGTGTACCCGCGTGACGCGCCGCCCGTGGGTGACCGTCAGCATGGGCACGTCGGCATTGTCGTAATCCTTGCGCATGAAAAGCGCGAGCGCCCAGAAATGCGGTGGGGTCCACATGAATGTCAGACAGAACATAAGCACCGATTCGATGCTGACGCCGCCGGTGGCGACGGCCCAGCCGATCATCGGAGGGAAGGCGCCCGCCGCGCCGCCGATCACGATGTTCTGCGGCGTCCAGCGCTTGAGCCACATGGTGTAGATGACGACGTAAAAGAAGATGGTGAAGGCCAGCAGCCCGGCCGCGAACCAGTTCGACGCGAGGCCGAGGAAGACGACCGAGAAACCCGAAAGCGCAAGCCCGATGGCCAGCGCCTCGTCCCCGGTGACCTTGCCGGCGGGGATGGGCCGCCGGGCGGTGCGCTTCATCACCGCGTCGATATCCGCGTCCCACCACATGTTCAGCGCGCCCGATGCGCCGCCGCCGACCGCGATGAAGAGGATGGCGCAGAACCCGACGAAAGGATGCACGGACACCGGGGCGGCCAGCAGCCCGACCAGCGCCGTAAACACCACAAGCGACATCACGCGCGGCTTGAGCAGGGCGAAGTAATCGCCGAATTCCGCCTCTTGCGTCTGCGTTGCCGCGCCGTTGATGCTTGCGTCGCTCATCTTTGTCCTCGTCGGGGCGGTGCGCAATGAATGCGCACCCTACGTGGCCGGGGTAGTAGGGTGCGCATTCATTGCGCACCGCTCGTTAGCTCAGTTGGTCAGGACCTGGCGGACGTCGGTGTATTCGCCCGCTTCCTTCGACGCGGCCAGCCACGCCTCGTATGCCTCTTCGCTGACCACTTTGACCGTGATCGGCATGTAGGCATGCGCCTGCCCGCAAAGCTCCGAACACTGGCCGAAATACACGCCCTCCCGGTCCGCGTTGAACCACAACTCGGCCAGGCGACCGGGAACGCCGTCCTGCTTGACGCCGAAGGCCGGGATCGTCCAGCTGTGGATCACGTCGCCGCCGGTGACCTGCATGACCACGGTCTTGCCGACGGGCACCACGACCGACGTGTCGGTCGCCAGCAAGAATTCTTCTTCGCTGTAGCCCGCCTCGACCAGTTGCTCGCGCACCTCAGGGGTCAGGCTGTTGTCGCCGCCGGTGAAGGGCGAGCCGATCATGTAGCTGTCATAGACCAGGTCCTCGCCGACGTATTCATAGCCCCAGTACCACTGATAGCCTGTCACCTTGATCGTCACGTCGCCTTCGGGAATTTCCTGCTGGTTGAACAGCACCGGCAGCGAGAACGCGCCGATAAAGACCAGGATCACGATGGGCACCACCGTCCAGGCGATCTCGATCGGGGTGTTGTGGGTAAAGCTTGCCGCCTTGGGGTTGGCGCGCTCGTTGAACCGCACGATGCAGTAGATCAGCAGCGCGGTCACGAACAGAACGATGGCGGTGATGATCACCAGAACCATGCCGTCCAGCCATTGCAGCTCGCGCGCCAGTTCCGTTGCCGCCGGCTGAAAGCCGGTTCCGGCGTCGCTCGGCCTGCCCACGATCTCGAGACCCTCCTGCGCCAGCGTCGGGGTGGCAAGAAGGCTGGCCATGAGGCCGGTCATCATCGAATTCAGTCGCATGTGTCACCTTGGTCGGTTGCGTGGTCTGTCGCCGGGTGGCAGCGGATAAGCGCACGGCGCCGGCGCTTTGCGTCCCCCCATTGAGTTGTCGACGCTTAAAACCATATTCTGATCGACAGATAAAGGAACATGCTTGCGGCAAAACGGCGCTTTTTCCGCTTGTGATCACAACCAAGCCCGAGGATTCCTCATGACCGACTCCGCGTTTCGCCCTTTCGACACCCATCTGGACCGCGACCGCGCACTGAAAGTGCTGCGCGATGCCGTTGCCGGTGCCGACGACGGCGAATTGTTCCTTGAACGGCGGCGGGGCGAGGTTCTGGTCTTTGACGACGGCCGCGTCAAGACCGCCAGCTATGATGCCGCCGAGGGATTCGGCCTGCGTGCGGTGCGTGATGACGTGGCCGGGTACGCCCATTCCACCGATATCAGCGAGCAGGCGATTCGCCGTGCCGCCGAAACCGCGCGGCTGGCGGTGGGCGAGGGCGGCGGCACGCTGGCCGATGCGCCGACCGGCACGAATCGCAAGCTCTACACCGATGCCGATCCCATCGCCGGGCAGGCCTTCCCTGTGAAGGTCGAGACCCTGCGCGAGATCGACGCCTTCGCCCGCGATCTCGACCCGCGCGTCGTGCAGGTGACCGCGACCATTGCCGCGTCATTGCAAGAGGTGGCGATTCTGCGCCCCGAGGGCACTCTGGTCACCGATGTACGCCCCATGACCCGGGTCAATGTCAGCGTCATCGTCGAAGAGGAAGGACGCCGCGAATCCGGCACGGCGGGCGGCGGCGGGCGGGTGACGCTCGATGGTTTGCTCGATCCGCAGGACTGGCAGTCGAAGGCGCGCGAGGCGTTGCGCATCGCGCTGGTCAACCTGCGCGCCGAACCGGCCCCGGCCGGCGTCATGGACATCGTGCTGGGGCCCGGCTGGCCGGGCATCCTGCTGCACGAGGCCATCGGTCACGGGCTGGAGGGCGATTTCAACCGCAAGGGCAGCTCGGCCTTTGCCGGGCTCATGGGCCAACGCGTGGCCGCGCCCGGCGTGACCGTTCTGGACGACGGCACCATTCCCGACCGGCGCGGCTCGATCACCGTGGATGACGAGGGCACGCCCTCGGGCAAGAACGTGCTGATCGAGGACGGCGTGCTGGTGGGTTACATGCAGGACCGGCAGAACGCCCGGCTGATGGGGGTGGAACCCACCGGCAACGGGCGGCGCGAAAGCTATGCGCATATTCCCATGCCGCGGATGACCAACACCTACATGCTGGGCGGTGACGCCGATCCTCAGGACATCGTGGCCGATCTGAAGGACGGCATCTGGGCCGTGGGCTTCGGCGGCGGGCAGGTCGACATCACCAACGGCAAGTTCGTCTTTTCCTGCACCGAGGCCTACCGGGTCAAGGACGGCAAGGTTGGCGCGCCGGTCAAGGGGGCCACGCTGATCGGCGACGGCGCCACGGCGCTGCAGCAGATTCGCGCTCTGGGCAACGACATGGCGCTGGACCCGGGCATGGGAAATTGCGGCAAGCAGGGGCAATGGGTGCCGGTCGGGGTGGGGCAACCCACTGTGATGATTGGCGGATTGACCGTGGGCGGGGCACAGGCCTAAGGCCGGTTTTGCAGATGTTCGCGGTTTGATCTGCGATCTTTACGGCGGCTTAACCAACCGCGCGCTATACCTGATTCTGCAACGAGACGGGGTCAGGATGACCGGCTACACCACTTCTTCCACTCACCCCCCACTCCCACCCACCACGGAAGACGATCGACTGTGCTGGCTCCGTCTCTTGCGCTCGCGCCGGGTTGGCGCGACGACATTCTACCGGCTGCTGGACGAACACGGCAGCGCTCGCGCGGCGCTTGATGCGCTGCCGGACGTGGCCGCCGCCGCCGGTGTGACCGATTACGCCGTCTGCCCCGAAGCCGTCGTGCTGGCCGAGGTAAGGGCGGCGCGCCTTGCCGGTGCGCGTCTCGTCTGCCGTGGCGAGACGGCTTATCCCGCGCGGCTTGCCGATATTGCCGACGCGCCGCCGCTATTCTGGGCGCTGGGCAACCAGGCCGCTCTGACCCGGCCCATGGTGGCGCTGGTCGGCGCGCGGAACGCGTCGTCGCTGGGCACGCGCATGGCGCGGTTCCTGGCGGGCGGGCTGGCCGAGAAAGGCTATGTCGTGGTTTCGGGTCTGGCGCGCGGGATCGACGCGGCGGCCCATGCCGCCAGCCTCGACACCGGAACCGTCGCCGTGCTGGCCGGTGGTGTGGACGTGCTTTACCCGGCCGAAAACGCCCGGCTGGCCGACGACATCGTCGCCAAGGGCGGTGTGCGGATCAGCGAGCAGATGATGGGGCTGCAACCGCAGGCGCGGCATTTCCCGATGCGCAACAGGATCATCTCGGGGCTTTCCCAGGCCGTGGTGATTGTCGAGGCGGCGGCGAAATCCGGATCGCTGATCACCGCGCGATGCGCGTTGGATCAGGGGCGTGAGGTGCTGGCGGTGCCCGGCCACCCGATGGATGCGCGCGCCAGCGGCTGCAACATCCTGATTCGCGATGGCGCGCTTCTGGTGCGCAGCGCCGAGGATGTGATCGACGACCTCCCCGAGGCGCCGCCGCAGATGGCCACCCAGCCGGAACTCGACCTGTCGGTTGCCGCAACCGCGCCCGCAGACGCCCAGCCCCCGCAGCGCAGCCTGCGCGAAACCGCCGAGCTGCACAGCCTGATCCTGTCGCGCCTCGGCCCCTCGCCGATGGCGGAGGATCAGCTGATCCGCGATCTCGGCGCGCCGACCGCGCGGGTCGCGCCCGTGCTCACCGATCTGGAGCTCGACGGCCGGATCGAGCGCCGCCCGGGCGGGCTTTTGTCACTGGCGGTGTAACCCCGGAGCAGGGCGCCAAAGGGAAATCCATGCCTCCGCCGGCCTCCGGATCCGCGCCGGAAATCGGGCAAGACCGACCCGCCGCCACGGCCTTTCACAGCGCCTCGATTGACAATTCCCCCTTGCACCCCACATCCTGCCCGGCCATACGCGGCCCGCGCAGGCCCTGATGCATTGCTGAAATGAGGTTGCCGATTCATGCCCGTCGTCGTTGTCGAATCCCCGGCTAAAGCCAAGACAATCAACAAGTATCTCGGGCCCAACTACACGGTTCTGGCGTCTTACGGCCATGTGCGCGACCTGCCGCCGAAGGATGGCTCGGTCGACCCCGAACACGATTTCGACATGAAATGGGAGGTCGCCAACGACTCGCGCAAGCATGTCGCCGCGATCGCCCAGGCGCTGAAATCCGACAACGCCCTGATCCTCGCCACCGACCCCGACCGCGAGGGCGAGGCGATCAGCTGGCACCTGAAAGAGGCGCTGACCAAACGGCGCTCGATCAAGAAGGACACCGCGGTCAGCCGCGTGACCTTCAACGCGATCACCAAGGACGCCGTGACCGAGGCGATGCGCAACCCGCGTGAGATCGACGCGCCGCTGGTCGAGGCCTATCTGGCGCGCCGCGCGCTCGATTATCTGGTCGGCTTCAACCTGTCGCCGGTGCTCTGGCGCAAGCTGCCCGGCGCGCGCAGCGCCGGGCGGGTCCAGTCGGTCTGCCTGCGCCTGATCGTCGAGCGCGAGATGGAGATCGAGGCCTTCAAGCCGCGCGAATACTGGCAGGTCAAAGCGCTGCTCTGCACCCCGCGCGGCCAGGAATACGAGGCGCGGCTGACCTTGCTCGCGGGAAAAAAGCTCGACCGCTACGATCTTGAAAACGAAACCCAGGCCGAGATGGCCGTGCAGGCGGTCACCAGCCGCGCGCTCAAGGTCACCAGCGTCGAGGCCAAGCCCACCAGCCGCAACCCCTCGGCCCCCTTCATGACCTCGACCCTGCAGCAAGAGGCCAGCCGCAAGTTCGGCATGGGCGCCAAGATGTGCATGAGCACCGCCCAGCGGCTCTACGAGGCCGGGCACATCACCTATATGCGGACCGACGGGATCGACATGGCCCCCGAGGCGGTGGAGCAGGCCCGCGCCGCCATCGCCGACCGCTATGGCGACAAATACGTGCCGGGCAAGCCCCGGATTTACAAGAATAAAGCCAAGAACGCCCAGGAAGCGCACGAATGCATCCGCCCCACCGACATGACGGCGGATGCGGAAAAGCTGCGGCTCAAGGATGCAGACCAGCGCAAGCTCTACGATCTGATCTGGAAGCGCACGCTGGCCTGCCAGATGGAGGCCGCGCGGCTGGAACGCACCACGGTCGAGATCGGCAGCGACGACGGTCAGGTGGGCCTGCGCGCGACCGGTCAGGTGGTGCTCTTCGACGGGTTCCTGAAGGTCTACGAAGAAGGGCGCGACGAACCGGTCGAGGATGACGACAAGCGCCTGCCGCAGATCATGCAGGGCGAACCGGCCAACTTCGGAAAGGCGGGTCTGCGCGACCAGTTCGTCAAGTCGGGTGAGGGCGGCGGCCAGGGCGACGGCATGCGCAAGAACGGTCAGGCCGTTCTGTCGGCCAACGACGCGGTTCTGGCCACCCAAAGCTTTACCCAGCCGCCGCCGCGCTACACCGAGGCGACGCTGGTCAAGAAGATGGAAGAGCTGGGGATCGGCCGCCCATCGACCTACGCCAGCGTGATCGGCACGATCCAGGACCGCGAATACGTCCGCAAGGAAAAGAACCGTCTTTTCCCCGAGGACAAGGGGCGGATCGTGACGATCTTCCTTCTGAATTTCTTCAAACGCTACGTGGAATACGATTTCACCGCCGCGCTTGAGGACGAGCTGGACGATGTCAGCGCGGGTCAGAAGGATTACAAGGACCTGCTCAGCCGCTTCTGGCGCGATTTCAACGCGGCCATCGCGGAAACCTCGGAACTGCGGATCACCGAGGTGCTGGACGTTCTCGACGACGCGCTGGCGCCGCAGCTCTATCCGCCGCGCGAGGACGGCAGCGACCCGCGGATCTGCCCGCTTTGCGGCGAGGGGCGTCTGCATCTGAAGACCTCGCGGTCGGGCGGGTTCGTCGGCTGCGGGCGCTATCCCGAATGCCGCTACACCCGCCCTATCGGCGGCGAGGCGGCCGAGGCTGGCGACCGAGTGCTGGGCGTCGATGAGAACGGCGAGGAAATCTCGCTCCGCTCCGGTCGGTTCGGGCCATACGTGCAGCGCGGCGAGGTGACCGAGGACAACAAGAAACCGGATCGCGCCAGCCTGCCCAAGGGCTGGCTGGCCGATGAGATGACGCTGGAAAAGGCGCTGACGCTGCTGTCGCTGCCGCGCGAGATCGGGATGCATCCCGACGGTGGCGTGATCAAGTCGAACTTCGGCCGGTTCGGCCCTTACCTGATGCACCAGCTGCCGGACGAGGCCAAGCCGGTCTATGCCAATCTCAAGGACCCGACGGATGTGTTCGAGATCGGCATGAACCGCGCGGTCGAGCTTTTGGCGGAAAAGCGCGCCAATCCGGGCGGACGCGGGCGCGCGGCGGCCAAGCCGTTGAAAGAGCTGGGCGAACACCCGGAAGGCGGTCCGATTGCCGTGATGGACGGGCGCTATGGGCCTTATGTCAAATGGGAAAAGGTCAACGCGACCTTGCCCAAGGGCACCGAGCCCGAGGACGTCAATATCGACATGGCGCTCGAACTGATCGCGGCCAAGCAATCGAAGAAAGGCGGCGCCAAGAAGAAAGCGCCTGCCAAGAAGACCGCAAAGAAGGCCGCGCCCAAGAAATGATCGGGTCGCGTCCGGAACTCGGCGATTTTCCGCATCGCCCGGTCCGGTCGCGGCGATTTGATTAGGGTTTTCCCGCGCGATCGGGCAAATAGCACCGAAATACGTCGGAAAATCGAGCAAGCCACATGACACAGAATGTATCCCGCAGGCACCTGCTGGCAGGCGCCGCCGCGACACTGATCCTTCCCGCCAGCGCCCGGGCACAGGAAACCCCGCGCACGTCCGAGCGCGTGACCCGCAACACATCGAGCTTTGTCGCGCAGGACTGGCGCGATCATTTCGACACCCTGGGCGCCGGAGCGATCGTTTGCGACACCGCATCGCGCGCGCTGCATTTCTGGTCCGGTGACGGCCAGGATTACCGGGTCTATCCCACCTCGGTGCCCAAGACCGACGAACTGACCCGCCGCGGCTATACCCGCGTGGTGCGCAAGAAGGTCGGTCCGTCCTGGACCCCGACGCCGTCGCAGCTGGAACGCTTCCCCGACTGGAAACCCATCGGCCCCGGGCCCGACAACCCGCTGGGCACCCACGCCATGTATCTTGACTGGCCCGCCTACCTGATCCACGGAACCCACGACACGCGCAAGATCGGGCGGCCGTCGTCGGATGGCTGCATCGGGCTTTACAACGAAAAGATCGAAGAGCTGTTCGCGCTGACGCCCATCGGCACGCAAGTCCGGATGATCTGAACAGAGCGCCCCATCGTCCTTTTGCAGGTGCGGAACGTTGACACCGGACGGGTCAGCGGCCACAAACCGGGCATTCGGAATGACGAGGGGAAGGGCCCATGAAAAAAGTCTACGGGACCGCGGCAGAGGCACTGGATGGCCTTCTGTTCGACGGAATGCTGATCGCATCGGGCGGCTTCGGCCTGTGCGGCATCCCCGAATTGCTGATCCAGGCGATCCGCGATGCGGGCACCAAGGATCTGACCGTGGCCTCGAACAACGCGGGCGTCGACGGCTTCGGGCTTGGGCTGCTGCTGGAAAGCAAGCAGGTCAAGAAGATGATGTCGTCCTATGTCGGTGAAAACGCCGAATTCATGCGCCAGTACCTCAGCGGCGAGCTTGAGCTTGAATTCAATCCGCAGGGCACGCTGGCCGAGCGCATGCGCGCCGGCGGCGCGGGCATCCCGGGCTTTTATACCAAGACCGGCGTCGGCACCGTGATCGCCGAGGGCAAGGAGCACAAGGATTTCGACGGCGAGACCTATATCCTCGAACGCGGGATTTTCGCCGACCTCGCCATCGTCAAGGCCTGGAAGGCCGATGACACCGGCAACCTGGTGTTCCGCAAGACCTCGCGCAACTTCAATCCGCCGGCGGCGATGTGCGGCAAGGTCTGCGTCGCCGAGGTCGAAGAGATCGTGCCGCGCGGCTCGCTCGACCCCGACATGATCCATCTGCCCGGCATCTACGTGCACCGCCTGGTCGAAGGTGAGCACGAGAAACGGATCGAACAGCGCACAACGCGCCCACGCCCCGATGGGGCGACGCGCAAGCAGGAGGAAGCCTGATGCCCTGGGATCGCAATCAGATGGCCGCACGCGCGGCGGAAGAGCTTGAAGACGGCATGTATGTGAACCTCGGGATCGGCATCCCGACGCTGGTGGCCAATTACGTCGGCGACAAGGACATCACGCTGCAATCCGAAAACGGTATGCTGGGCATGGGGCCGTTCCCTTACGAGGGTGAAGAGGACCCCGACCTCATCAACGCAGGCAAGCAGACCATTACCGAACTGGCGCGGACCTCGTATTTCGACAGCGCCATGTCCTTTGGCATGATCCGTGGCGGCAAGATCGCAGCGGCGATCCTGGGCGCGATGGAGGTGGCTGAAAACGGCGATCTGGCGAACTGGATGATCCCCGGCAAGCTGGTCAAGGGCATGGGCGGCGCGATGGATCTGGTGGCTGGCGTCGGCCGTGTGATCGTGGTGATGGACCACACCAACAAGCACGGCCAGTCCAAGGTGCTGAAATCCTGCACCCTGCCGCTGACCGGCGCGGGCGTGGTCGACCGCATCATCACCAACCTCGGCGTGCTCGACGTGGTCGAGGGCGGGCTCAGGATCGTCCAGTTGGCCGACGGCGTGACCGAGGAAGAAATGCGCGCCGCGACCGAGGCGACCATCGTAGACTGATCCGAACAGGGGCGGCCCGGGCAGCCGGGCCGCCGGTCCCCTGACAAGTATTTCCCAAATTCTCCTCGATTTATGTTAAGAAATCTGAGTCCGATCCAGATATCGGACCTTTTTCACAACAGCTTTTCGGGGGATTTTTCATGCCACATTACATGTTGCAGGGCCGGTATACGGCCAACGCCATCAACGCCATGGTCGAAACACCGCAGGACCGCGAGGCAAGCGCGAAGAAACTGTTCGACGCGGCCGGGATCAAGATGCTGGCGTTCTACTTCTGCTTCGGGCGCGAAGACGTCCTGTGCATCGTCGACGCGCCTGATGACCAGACGATGGCCTCTTGCCTGCTGACGCTCGGGGCCTCGGGGGCATTCGGCTGCATGGCGACCACGCATCTGATGACCTCGTCCGAAGCCATGGGAGCGATGCAAAAGGCGCAAAGTCTGCGCGCCAGCTACACCGCCGCGACCGGATAAGCGGCGCTCAATTTGACCAAGTTGGGCGGTGCGATGCGCCGCCCGATTTTCCAAGGATTACAGCCCGTCGAACGCGCAAAGCGCGTGCACGTCCATCCCCATCGCCTCGAGCTTTTTGCGGCCGCCCAGGTCGGGCAGATCGACGATGAAAGCGCAGCCGATGATCTCGCCGCCCAGACGCTCGATCAGCTTGATCCCGGCCTCGGCGGTGCCGCCCGTGGCCAGCAAATCGTCGACCAGCAGAACGCGTTCGCCGGCGGTTATGGCGTCGTCGTGGATCTCGACCACCGCCTCGCCGTATTCCAGCGTGTATTCCTCGGAAATCACCGTGCCGGGCAGTTTGCCCTTCTTGCGGATCGGCACGAAACCGGCGCTCAGCTGATGCGCCACCGCCCCGCCGAGGATAAAGCCGCGCGCCTCCAGCCCCACGACCTTGTCAAAGCGCACACCGGCATAGGGGTGCAGCAACTGGTCGATCGCCATGCGAAAGCCGCGCGGATCGGCGAAAAGCGTGGTCACGTCGCGGAACATGATCCCCTCGTGGGGGAAATCGACGATCGTGCGGATGTAGTCCTTGACCTCTTTCATGTCGGGGCCCTTTTGAGTGTGGCGGTTGCAGCGGCCATGGCGATCAGCGTCGCCCCGCCCGCCCGGGTCAGCCAGGTCTGCACGGCGGGGCGTGTGATGCGCCCGCGCATCCCGTTGGCGACCAGTGCAAAGATCAGCGCGTTGATGGCGGCCAGTCCGACGAACGTCGCGATCAGGATGGCGGCCTGCGGGGCAAAGGGCGCGCCGGGCGTGATGAACTGCGGCACGAAGGCGATAAAGAACGTGTTCGACTTCGGGTTCAGCGCGGTCACCGTCACTAGATCGCGGAACACCTTGCCGGGTGTCTCGCCTGCGGGCCGGTCCAGCAGCGGTGCGGCCGCGCCACGGCTGCGCAGCATCCGGATCCCGAGGTACAGCAGATAGGCCGCGCCCAGCCATTTGAGCACGGTAAAGGCCAGCGCCGAGGTCAGGAACACCGCCCCCAGCCCGATCACCGATGCGGTCATCGCGATCAGATCGCCGGTCGCCACGCCGAGGGCCGAGGCCACCGCCACGCGCCGCCCCTGGGTCAGCGCGTAGCTCAGCACCAAGAACAGCGTCGGCCCCGGAAGCGCCAGCAGCGCGGCCGATGCGGCGGCAAAGGCCAGCCAGATCTCGAAACTCATCCCAGCACCCTCCCGGCCACCGCGTCCAGCTTGGCCAACAGCGCGGGGTCGCGCGCGTCGGGCGCGGTCAGGATGGCATATTCCAGCGCTCGGTCGCAGCCGTGCGGACAGGGCGCCCGGTCCGCGCCGAGAAGGGCGGGCAAGCGCCCGACGAGGCTGCGCCCCTTCTCGGCGTTGCCCATCAGCACCTTGATGATCTCGCTCACATCCACCTCGCCATGATGCGGGTGCCAGCTGTCGTAATCGGTGACCATGGCGACCGAGGCATAGCAAAGCTCTGCCTCGCGGGCGAGCTTGGCCTCGGGCATGTTGGTCATGCCAATCACATCCGCGCCCCACTGCTCACGGTACATCCTGGATTCCGCCAGGGTCGAGAATTGCGGGCCCTCCATCGCCAGATAGGTGCCCCCCCGGTGCACCGTGATCCCCGCGTCCGTCGCGGCGTCGAAACAGGCCGCCCCGAGGCGCGGGCAGGTGGGATGGGCCACCGACACATGCGCCACACAACCGGTTCCAAAGAAAGACTTTTCCCGCGCAAAGGTCCGGTCGATGAACTGATCCACGATGACGAAATCGCCCGGGGCCATTTCCTCGCGGAACGACCCGCAGGCCGAGACGCTGATCACATCCGTCACACCCAGCCGCTTCAGCGCGTCGATATTGGCGCGGTAGGGTACGGTGGTGGGCGAATGCACATGGCCGCGGCCGTGGCGCGGCAGGAAGGCCATCTTCACCCCCTCCAGCGTGCCCGTCAGGATCCGGTCCGACGGCGCGCCCCAGGGCGTGTCGACCGCAACCCACTCGGCCCCGTCCAGCCCGTCGATGTCGTAAATCCCCGATCCGCCGATTACGCCGATCACCGTCTCTGTCATGCCATTCACTCCACACAAATTCCGCGGGCACAGTGCCGCCCCGCCCCAACCATGGCAAGCGCGGAGCCGCCAAAACATCATGCGCGCAAAGGTATACCCAAGAATACCGTGATTTTGTGGGCAATCTTGCTATGTCGTTAGATCAAGCCGGCATCTCGCCCCGCGGGGTGGCCTTTCCGGTCGCGTTGCTCTATCCGCCGCGGCACAGCGAACAGAACAATATATTGGACGACCCATGGCCCGCGCCCTTCTGGCGAGTTTCGCCAAACGTATCGATTTGCCCGATCTCAGCCTCGCGCCGACGGAAAAGCTGACGCCGGCGCGTCTGCGGATCGAATTGCTGTCCGGTCTGACCGTCGCGCTTGCGCTGGTGCCAGAGGCGGTGGCCTTCGCCTTCGTGGCCGGGGTGCATCCGCTGGTCGGGCTTTATGCTGCGTTCATCGTCGGGCTGATCACCGCGCTTATCGGCGGGCGGCCGGGCATGATCTCGGGCGCGACGGGCGCGCTGGCGGTGGTCATGGTGGCGCTGGTGGCGCAGCACGGGGTCGAATACCTCTTCGCCACGGTGGTGCTGATGGGGCTCTTTCAGATCATGGCCGGGGTCCTGCAATGGGGCAAGTTCATCCGGCTGGTGCCGCACCCGGTGATGCTGGGCTTCGTCAACGGGCTGGCCATCGTGATCTTCCTGGCGCAGATGTCGCAATTCAAGGTGCCCGGCACGATGGAAGCGACCGGGCACGGCATGGGCGGCGGCGAATGGCTGTCGGGCCTGCGGCTTTACATTATGCTTGGGCTTGTGGCGCTGACCATGGCGATCATCTGGCTCTTGCCGCGCCTGACCAAGGCGATTCCCGCACCGCTGGCGGGCATCGCCATCGTCGCGGCCATCGTGATCGGCCTGGGGCTGGATGTGCCGCGGGTGGGCGACCTGGCCTCGATCGAGGGCGGCCTGCCGGCGTTCCACATCCCGATGGTGCCGCTGACGCTCGAGACGTTCGAGATCATTCTGCCCTACGCGGTGATCCTCGCGGCCATCGGCCTGATCGAGAGCCTGCTGACCCTGAACCTCGTGGGCGAGATGACCGGCCAGCGCGGCGGCGCGTCGCAGGAATGCATCGCGCAGGGCGCCGCCAACACCGTGACCGGCTTCTTCGGCGGCATGGGTGGCTGCGCGATGATCGGCCAGTCGATGATCAACGTGAAATCGGGCGGCCGGACGCGGGTCGCGGGCATCGCGGCGGCGCTCTTTCTGCTGTCCTTCATCCTCTTCGCCGCGCCGCTGATCGAGCTTATCCCGCTGGCCGCGCTGGTGGGGGTGATGTTCATGGTGGTGATCGGGACCTTTGCGTGGAATTCGCTCAAGATCCTGGCCAAGGTGCCGCTGACCGACGCCTTCGTGATCGTGCTGGTCACTGTGGTCACGGTGATGGAGGACCTCGCCGTGGCGGTGGTCGTCGGCGTGATCGTGTCGGCGCTGGCCTATGCCTGGAACAACGCCCGCCGCATTCATGCGCGCACCTATTCCACGCCCGAGGGCGCCAAGGTCTACCAGATTCAGGGGCCGCTCTTCTTCGGCTCGGCCGACGGCTTTGCCGAGCTTTTCGACGCCGAAAGCGATCCGTCGCTGGTGATCGTGGATTTCGCCGACAGTCGCGTCGTCGACCAATCCGCCTTGCAGGCGATCGAGGCCGTGGCGGGCAAATACGAAGAGGCCGGCAAGAAGATCCAGCTCCGCCACCTCAGCCGCGACTGCCACAAACTGCTGACCAAGGCGGGCCATCTGATGGTCGACAGCGACGACGACCCCGATTACGCGCTGGCGGTGAACTACGGCGTCCGCACCGGCATTATCGGCGGGCACTGACCCCACAAAAAGCCCCGTCTTTTTGTGGGAGTGGCAAGGCTGCTTTTGGCACAAAAGCAGCAGCCACCCGGTCGATCGACCTGCGCAGGCGGTGGAAAAGCCCCGTCTTTTTGTGGGAGTGGCAAGGCTGCTTTTGGCACAAAAGCAGCAGCCACCCGGTCGATCAACCTGGCGCGCACAGAGGAAAAAGCCCCGTCATTCTTCTGGCGCTCTGTAGCGCAAAGGTCTGGTCGGTCACCCGGTCAGCGCGTCGATGTCGCCGGCCTCGAGCGCCGCGCGGGACGCCACGATCCGGTCGATGGGCCAGTCCCACCAGGCCAGCGCGTTCAGCCGGGCGATGACCTTCGGGGCGAACCGCATGCGCACGACCTGCGCGGGGTTGCCGGTGACGATGGCGTAGTCGGGGATGTCCCCGCGCACCACCGCCCCGGCCCCGACGATCACGCCGTTGCCGATCCGCGCGCCGGGCAGGACCTTGGCGCCGTATCCCAGCCAGACGTCGTGGCCGATCACCGTGTCGCGCGTGTCGGGCTGGTAGCCCAGCATCGTCTCGGGGTTGAAGACGGCAAACGGAAAGGTGCTGAGCCCACGCGTTTCGTGATTGGCCGACGCGCCGATGAAGCGCACGCCGTGGGCGATCTGGCAAAACTTGCCGATGATCAGCCGTTCCTGCGAAAAGCCGAAAAGGTAGGGCGCCAACCGCGCGGCCCAGCCATATTCGTCCGGCGGATCGAAATCCGAGGCGTAGGTATATGCCCCGATCTCGACATTGGGCATGTCGATCACGTTTCTAAGAAACACCGTGCCGGGATGCGCCGATCCGTCGGGCAGGGTGATGGGATGGACGCAATCCGCGTCCGGCAGAGAATAAGCCATGGGGCCTCCTGTGGTCACAATTGGATATGTGGTTACAGGTGCTTGTTCATGGCTCCCTCCATCGGTTTCGGCGCGTTCATAGCGGGGAATGCCGCCGCTGTCACTCCCCCGGGCGCTTAAGGCTGAATTTCTCGCGCACGACCGTGTAATCGCGGTATCCCATGCGGCTGAGCGGGTTGAAGCGCAGCACGTCGAAGATACCGTCCACCACGCAATCGTCGCGCATGTGCACGCCGGTGACCTCGCCGAAGACGGCGAAATTGGCCTCTCCGGGCAGTTGCACGATCTGCGTCAGCTTGCATTCCAGGTTGGCCGGCGCCTTGGCTACGCGCGAACAGGCGATGGTTTCGCACTCGGCGCGTTCGATGCCCGCAAGTTCGAATTCGTCCACCTCGCGGTCCCACGCGCCCGAGGTCTGGTTCATCACATCGCGCATCGCGTATTCGACGACGTTGACGCAAAAAACGCCGGTGTCGCGGATATTGGCGACGCTGTCCTTGGTGTCGCCCCGGTCGGCCTTGGCGCTGGTCGAGGCGAACATCACCTGCGGTGGCACATAGGCCACGGCGTTGAAGAACGAATAGGGGGCCAGGTTTTCCGACCCGTCCGCGCCGCGTGTCGAGATCCAGCCGATGGGGCGGGGGGTGACGATGGCGTTGAACGGGTTGTGCGGCAGGCCGTGGCCGTCTTCGGGACGATAAAACATTGCGAACATTTCCTTCATTTGCCCAAGGGCTTGGGCCGTGATACGCCGGTTCGCGGCGAAATGCACGAGGCAGTATTCAGTGTTCACCCTGTCCAAGGAAACTCCCGACGATTGGTGGGAGGTCGAGGCGCTTTTCGATACCTCCTTTGCGCCGGGGCGGGGGGCGCTGTCATCGTATCGGCTGCGCGAGGACGTGCCGCCCGTGGCCGAGCTGTGCCGCATCGCACGGGACGAGGGCGGCATCCTGGGCGGCGCGATTCGCTACTGGCCGATCCGAATCGGCCGGTGGCCGGCGCTTTTGCTGGGGCCGGTGGCTGTGCACCCGACCGCGCAGGGCGAAGGGCTGGGCGGGGCGCTGATCCGCGATTCGCTGGCCCGGGCGGCGGATCTGGGCTGGGAGAGGGTGCTGCTGGTGGGGGATCTGCCCTATTATCGGCGTTTCGGATTCGCCCGTCTGACGGGTGTGAAGATGCCGCCCCCCACCAACCCCGACCGCGTGCTTGGTCATGCGCTGACCCCGTCGGCCTGGGACGGCGTGCGCGGAACGGTTGATAAATGGCGGGATTGACCCGATCTAATACCCAGTAAACCCGATAAGCGCGGAGGCGCGTCCATGACCGGAACCGAGGTGATGCCCGTCGACATCGACAGGGAACTCAGGGCGCTTGCCCAGCGGCACAGGGCGGCGCGCGGCGTGGGGATTCAGGTGCTCAACCTCGTCGGGTCGCAGGCCGAGAACCTGCTCGAGCGGCTGCCGGATCAGGCCAAGCAGCGGCTTGAAGAGGCGACGACACGCGCGCTTGAGGTGGCGATGCGGGCGGCGTCGCAATCGCGCGGGGTTGTCCCGGACCAGAAGGGCTGGCTGAACACCGCCATGGCCACCGCCATGGGTGCGATGGGCGGGGCCGGCGGCCTGCCCACGGCGCTGGCGGAACTGCCTGTCACAACGACGGTGCTGTTGCGCGCCATTCAGGGGATCGCGGCGGAATACGGCTTTGATCCCGGCGATCCGGAGGTGCAGAAGCACTGCCTGACGGTGTTCGCCTCTGCCGGGCCGCTGGCGGATGACGACGGCGCGGATTTGGGCTTTCTGTCGGCGCGGGTGACGCTGACGGGGGCGACGGTGCATGGCATCATCGCGCGAGTCGCGCCGCGCCTGGCCACTGTTCTGGGCCAGAAACTGGCCACGCAGACGGTGCCGCTGATCGGCGCGGCGGCGGGGGCCGCGACGAATTACGCCTATACCAGCTATTACCAGCAGATGGCGCATGTGCATTTCGGGCTGTTGCACCTCTCCGACCGCAGCGGCCGGACCCACGCCGCCCTGATCGACGAATTCCGCCAGACGGTGACTGCCCGCAATTGAGCGGATATTGGTAACCTTTTGTTAGGGTTAACACACTATCACAAAAGGGCCGGTGTAAAGCCGCCGGCGCGTGGGCCGCTTATCCCCCAAGGGATTTCTTGAAACCGCGCAGGCCGGAAAATCCGGCCGGACGGTTTTGGCGGTGTGATCCCCCTCACACCCGGGCCCATGAGGCGGTTCAGGCCGCCCCCGCGCAAAACGTGCGGAATGTGTCCCGCCGCCGGGATTTGCGGTGGGCGAGGCACGAAAACCTGGCTGACCCGGTCGCAGACAAAACGCTGCGGCCGGGTTTTCCGTCTGGGCGCTCAGGGCAGGTTTTGCAGATAATCCATCACCGCAGGGCGCACCGACTGCTCGCCGCGGTCACGGGCGTCGTGGATGACCGCGCGGACCTCGTCGAGCCGGCAGCGGATCAGCAGGCTCTTGACCGGACCGATCGAGGCGGGCCGCATGGACAGCGTGCGCAGCCCGATGGCCGCCAGACACAGCGCCTCGATCGGACGGCCCGCGTCTTCGCCGCAGAACGACAGCGGCGTGCCGGTTTCTTCGCAGCGCTGAACGATGCCCTCGAGAAAGCTCAGGAACGATACGTTCAGCGTGTCGTAGCGCCGCCGGACGCGCTCATTCTCGCGGTCGGCGGCAAAGAAGAACTGCTTGAGATCGTTGCCGCCGATGGACAGAAATTCGACCTCTTCGAAGAACTTGCGCGAGGCATAGGCCAGCGACGGCGTCTCGAGCATGGCGCCGATCTCGAGCTTGGAGGGTATCTTGTGCCCTAGCCGCTTTTCGCGCGCGATTGCCTTGTCGACCTCGACCCGGGCGAGGCGGAATTCGTCGTATTGCGCGATGAACGGGAACATGATCGACAGCGCCTGGCCGTTGGCGGCGCGGATCAGCGCCTGCAGTTGCATCCGCATGACACCCGGCTTGTCGAGCCCCACGCGGATCGCCCGCCACCCCAGCGCGGGGTTGGGTTCGTCGTTGGGCTTCATGTAGGGCAGCACCTTGTCCGACCCGATGTCGAGCGTGCGAAAGACCACCCGCTTGCCCTTGGCCGCGTCGATGACGCGGGCGTAGATATCGGCCAGCTCGGTGCGGCGCGGCATCTGGTTGCGCACCAGAAACTGCAGCTCGGTCCGGAAAAGCCCAACGCCTTCGGCGCCCGAGCCTTCGAGAGAGGGCAGATCGGCCATCAGACCGGCGTTCATCAGCAGCGTGACCCGCGTGCCGCAGGCCGACATTGCGGGCCGGTCGCGGATCGAGGCGTAACGCTCGAGCGCCTTTTCCTGCATCGCGATCTTGTCGCGGAAGGCGGTGACGACGGTGTCGTCGGGGCGCAGATGCGCGATGCCCTGATCGCCGTCCACCATGATGTGATCGCCGTTCAGCGCCTCGTTGGTGACGCGCGGGGCGTGAATGACCAGCGGAATGGCCAGCGCCCGCGCCACGATCGCCGCATGGCTGCCGACCGATCCTTCCTCGAGCACGATGCCGCGCAGCTTGCGCCCGTATTCCAGCAGTTCGCCCGGGCCGATGTTGCGCGCCACGAGGATCGGATCGGCGGGCATTTCCGACCCGGTCGCATTGCCCTGACCGGTCAGGATGCGCAACAGCCGGTTCGACAGGTCGTCCAGATCCTGCAGGCGTTCGCGCAGATAGGCGTCGGTGACCTGGCTCATCCGGGCGCGCGCGGCGCTCTGTTCCTTTTCGACCGCCGCCTCGGCCGAGAGGCCGCGGGCGATGTCCTCTTCCATCCGGCGCATCCAGCCTTTGGAATTGGCGAACATGCGGTAGGCCTCGAGAACCTGCACCTGATCCGCGTCGCCGCTGGCCCCGGCGAGCAATTCGTCGACGCTCACCCGCAGGGTTTCGACCGCCTGTTGCAGCCGTTCGCGTTCACGCGCGGGGTCGTCGGCGACGAGGTTGGTCACCACAACGCGCGGCTCGTGCAGCCAGACATGGCCCTCGGCTGTGCCTTCCTGCCCGGTGGTGCCGCGCAGAAGAACGGGCTGGGTGTGCCGCCGGGTGAGCGCGGCGCCCTCGCCGACAAAGGCGCCCAGTTCGGCCATTTCGGCCAGAACCATCGCCACGACCTCGATGGCATAGACCTCGTCGGCGGTGAATTCGCGCGCCTCGCGCGACTGCACGACCAGCACGCCCAGCTTTTCGCCCAGCCGCTGGATCGGCACGCCGAGGAAACTGGAAAACACCTCTTCGCCGGTTTCCGGCATGTAGCGGAACCCGGCCTCTGACGGGGCGTCGGCGGTGTTGATCACCTTGCCGCTGCGCGCCACGCGGCCCACCAGACCCTCGCCCAGCTTCATCCGCGTTTCGTGCACGGCATCGGGGTTGAGCCCCTGCGTCGCGCAAAGCTCGAGCGTGTTTTCGTCGCGGAAGAGATAGATCGAGCACACCTCGGTGCCCATCGAATCCGCGGTCAGATGCGTGATTTTGTCAAGCCGCTCCTGACCCGCGGCCTCTTCGGCCATGGTGTCGCGCAGCCGCCCAAGCAGCTTGCGGCTTTCGCTTTCCGCACGATCCGACATTCGCCCTTCCTGCTTCGTCAGGCCAGGGCGCGTCGCACCTCAGGCCGCTTTTTCCAGCTCGAAGGCATCATGCAGGGCTTGCACCGCAAGTTCCATGTATTTCCGGTCGATCAAGACGGAAATCTTGATCTCGGATGTGGCGATGACCTTGATGTTGATGCCCTCCTGGCTGAGCACCTTGAACATCTTGGCGGCCACGCCGGTGTGGCTGCGCATGCCGATCCCCACCACCGAAACCTTGGCGACATCGGTATCCGCCACCAGTTCGCGATAGTTGATGTGGTCCGCCGCCGCCGCGTCGGCCAGCGCCTTTTCGGCGCGTTTGACCTGATCGACCGGGCAGGAAAACGTCATGTCGGTGCGGCCGTCGTCGCTGATGTTCTGTACGATCATGTCGACGTTGACGCCCGCCTCGGACAGCGGGGTAAAGATCGCTGCGGCGATGCCGGGCCGGTCGGCGACGCTGACCAGGGTCATCTTGGCCTCGTCGCGGCTATAGGCGACACCGGCGACTACGTTGCTTTCCATGATATCCTCCTCGTCGCAGACCAGCGTGCCAGCCTCGTCCGACTGTTCCTCGAAGCTCGACAGCACGCGCAGCTTCACATGATAGCGCATCGCCAGCTCGACCGAGCGGGTCTGCAGCACCTTGGCCCCAAGCGAAGCCAGCTCGAGCATCTCCTCGAACGCGATGCGGTCCAGTTTGCGCGCCTTGGCGCAGATCCTCGGATCGGTCGTATAGACGCCGTCCACATCGGTGTAGATGTCGCAGCGCTCGGCGTCGAAAGCGGCGGCAAAGGCCACCGCGGTGGTGTCGCTGCCGCCCCGGCCCAGCGTGGTGATGCGGCCCTCGGGGCTGAGGCCCTGAAAGCCCGCGACCACGGCCACTTTCATGCCCTCATCGAATTTGCGCAGGATGTTGTCGGTGGGGATTTCCTCGATCCGGGCGGCGGAATGGGCCGAGGTGGTCATGACCGGCACCTGCCAGCCCTGCCAGCTGCGCGCGGGCACGTCCATCTCCTGCAGGGTCAGCGCCATCAGCCCGGCGGTCACGTTTTCGCCCGAGCTGACGACCGCGTCGTATTCGCGCGCATCGAAGAGCGGCGAGGTTTCGTTGACAAAACCCACCAGCTTGTTCGTCTCGCCCGACATGGCCGACACGATGACGATGACGTCATAGCCCTTGGCGACCTCGACCCCCACGCGCTTGGCGGCGCGGCGGATGCGGTCCAGCGTGGCCACCGAGGTGCCACCGAATTTCATGACCAAAACGGGCATGGCCGCCCCTCCGGCTGGGATTGTCGTGGCGCGGTTTACGCGGGGGGGCGCGGGCGCGCAAGGGGTGGTTGATCGGCGGCGGGCCCTCGTGCGGTCTGTGCTACGGTTTTCGGTAGTCGACGGCGGTCAGCCCGCCGGTGTTGACGAAGGTCTCCTTGCCGGGGACCACGTCGGTGTTTTGCGCGGCGACGGCAAGCCAGCCATCCTCGCGCCGCTCGAGCACGCAGATCAGGATGGTGTGCCGATCCTCGGCCGTCTTGCCGTCGGGCCCGCGCTGACCGGACAGTCGAAAGCGGCAGTGCACAACGGCGACCCTGTCAGATAACCGTCGCACGGCGATCCGCCCCGGCCGCAGGGTGCTGTCGGCAAAGAAGGATTTCAGCGCGTAATCATGCGCCTTGGCGATCTGCCCGGTGTCATGCCACCAGAGCCCGGTGACATTCACGAAATCCGCATCCGGCGCGAAAAGTGCTGCGATGGCGTTGCCGTCGCGCGTGGCCCAGGCCTCGGCGAAGGCGCGGGGGAACTCCTCTGGCGCGTTTACCATGTCAGAAGGGCAGCGGGCGGCCGTCCCAGGTTTCGAAACAGCCGGTGTTGTCCAGCGCCAGCGCCGCGATGCGCTCGGCCATGCCCTGCGCCGCCTCGTCGTCCGAGATGTCGGCGGCGCTGCCGCCCATATCGGTGCGCACCCAGCCGGGATGGTAAATCCCGACGGCGATATCCAGAGGCCGCAGGTCAACCGCCAGATTGCGCCCCAGATTCAGCACGGCGGCCTTGGATGCGCGATAGATATAGCTGCCACCCGGGGCCCGTTCGCTGGAAGCCATCTGCGAGCTGATGATCGCCACCCTCGGCTGCGCCGACGCCTGCAGGTTGGGAAGCAGCGTCTGCACCGTCTGAAAGACCCCGGCCACGTTCACGGCGAAAGTGTCGGCCCACATCTGCGGCGGATAGCCATCGGCGAGGTTGTGCCCCTTGTCGAGGTAAACACCCGCGTTGCACACCACGACGTCCAGCGCACAACCGTCGAGCCGGTCGGCCAGGGCGCGGAAATCCTCCGCCCGGGTCACGTCGAGGTTCAAATATTCGGGATGCCCGCGCGCGGTGCCGATCACTTCGTGCCCGTCATCGCTCAGGCGCCGGTCCAGCGCCGCGCCGATCCCGCGATTGACCCCGGTGATCAGAACGCGCATCGCTCAGTTGGACTTTCGCGTGGGCGTGAAGGGAAGGGGCAGGACCGGCACGCCCTCTTCGATCAGTTTCTTGGCCTCGTCGCCGCGTGTCTCACCCCAGATCGGGCGCTCGGGCGCGTCGCCGGAATGAATCGCGCGGGCCTCCTGCGCAAAATTGCCGCCGACGTAATCGGTGTTTTCCTCGACATGGCGTTTGAGCTGCGCAAGCGCCTGTTCCGAGGGCGATTTCGGCTTGGTCAGCGACGCCTCGTCCTTGGGCCGCGCGTTGACGCGCGGCGCCATTACGGCCTTTTCCACATCGGTCGCGCCGCAGACCGAACAGGTGACCATGCCCGCCGATTTGAGCTTGTCAAATGCCGCCGCCGACTGAAACCAGCTTTCGAACTGATGGTCGTTGGCGCATTTGAGGGCGTAGTGGATCATGTCGCTGCTCGATTCCCCGTATTCAAGTAATGTAATCTATTCAGACGAGGGTTCAAGAATGGCTAATGTCGCGGGGGGCAAGAGGGAGGCGATACGCTCGACCACGCCGTCCAGGTCGGCGTCCTGACGCAGCGCCTGTTTCGCCCGGGCGTCGGCCTCAGCCATGCGTTTCGGCGCGCGCAGGTCCGACAGCGCCTGCGCCAGCTCCCCGGCATCGCTTATCTCGACCGCGGCCTGCGCGCGGTCCAGCTGCGCGAAGGCGGCGGCAAAGTTGCGCACGTCGGGGCCGTGGATCAGCGCCGCGCCGAAGGCCGCAGGTTCATAAGGCGTGTGGCCGCCGCGGTCGGTCAGCGTGCCGGCGACGAAGACGCGCCCCGCCAGCGCATACCACAGCGCCATCTCGCCCATCGTGTCGGCGATATAGACATCTGCCGTCGCGAAAGGCTCGTCCCGGCTGCGCAAGGCGCAGGTCAGCCCGCGCGCCACGGCCAGCGCCCGGATCGCCTCGGCCCGACGGGGGTGCCGCGGGGCGAGGATCAGCCGCAAGGCCGGGTCCGCCGCGCGCGCGGTCAGATGGGCGTCGAGGACGATCTCGTCCTCGCCGTCGTGGGTCGATGCCGCCAGCCAGGTGTCCGCGCGGGGAAAGGCCGCGCGCAGGGCGTCGGACGGGGTCTGGTCGGGCCGCGCGTAAAAGGATTTCAGATCGACGACGGGGCCCAGATGCTGCGGGCTCAGGCCGAGGTCGACGAACCGCCCGGCAGAGCCCGCGTCCTGCGCGATCAGCAGCGCGACGCGGGCCAGAATGGCGCGCGCCAGCCCGCCGAACCGCGCCCAGCCTTTCGCCGTCCGCGCCGTCAGCCGCGCGCCCAGCAAGACGACCGGGCCGGGGCAGCTCAGGATGCGGTGCGGCCACAATTCCGATTCCATCGTGATATGCGCGGCGACCTGCCAGCGCCGATGGACGCCCCGCGACACCCAGGCCAGATCGAGCGGCGCAAGATGGGCTGTCAGCCCGTCCAGCCCCCAGGACCGCGCCAGCGCCACACCGCTTTCGGTGTTGCAGGTGATCAGCAGGGGAAGGTCCGGTCGCAGGTCGCGCAGCCGCTCGACCACCGGTTTGGCCGAGGCCAGTTCCCCGTTCGACGCGGCGTGCAGCCAGATGTGAGGATGGTCCGAGCCCGGCCGATGAAACCCCAGCCGCGGCCGCAGCGCACCGAGCTGTCCGGTCAGACTGCAGCGCAGGCATTCCCACAGCGCAAAGAGCGTGACGAGGATGCGGTAGAGGGGCAAGGCTTTCTCCGGCGGATGGGCTCTTAAGCGGCTTAGGCCGCAGGCCTATGTAAGGCAAGACTGCCGCGATTTTCGCGAAAAGGACGGCCCTGCGGGCGTCTGCGTGTCGATTATGCAGCTTCTCTTGGGAAAATCTTTTTTGGAAAGGGGTTGGCGTGATTTGTTCACGTCGAGTGCGAGCTTCGCGCGCATGGTGAAACGGACCCGAATTGGGATGAATCCGGCGCTCACTGACTTGTCCTGAATCAATATCAAACTGAGATTTGCCCAGATCGCATGTCAATCTTTTGTATAAAATGGATATCCCTGAAGGTCGCCCACAGGCGGCTGACGCTGCCGTCGATCCATCCGGCGCACCGCATTTTCCCAGAAAGGCCCAAATCCCCATATTCGCCCAGATTCAAACAAAAACAGAGGCTTGGGGGGAGAAGTTTATGTTTCCCAGCTTGCCGGAATTTTCTCAGTTCAGGCTGCCCCGAATGGTCGCTTCAAGTTTCTCAAGCAACGCATTGTTATCAAACCGACTTTCGGCAACCGTCCGCGCCCGCCTGGCCATCTCGTCTGCATCTGGCCGGTTCATGGCCTCGGCAATCGCCGCAGTGAAACCTTCCGCGTCGTGCTCGTCCACCAGAAAGCCGGTCTGGCCTTCGTCGATGGCCTCGGGGATGCCGGCGTGGCGGGTCGAGACGGTGACGCAGCCGCTGGCCATTGCTTCTTGGATGGCGGTGGGCAGGCCTTCGGTGTTGCCATCGGCGGCGGTGATGGAATGCTGCAGGAAGAACTGCGCGTGCGCCAGCGCCGCGCGCACGTCGTCATGGGGCCGCGCGCCGTGGAATGTCACCTTGCCGGTCACGCCAAGCTCGGTCGCAAGTGTCTGCGCCGGGGCCAGCAGCGGGCCGTCGCCGATGAAATCCAGATGCGCCTCGGGCCGGTCGCGCGTGGCCTCGGCGAAGGCGCGCAGCGTCACCAGCGGGGCTTTCTTTTCCACGAACCGCCCGACCGCGAGGCAGCGCAACGGGATCTTGTCACCGGGCACAAAGCGCCGCACGTCCACCCCCGAGGGGATCACGTGCGCGTTGGGATGGGTGACGCCGTGCCGCGCAAGGTTGTCCAGCAGGAATTGCGAGACCGAGATCACCCCCGCCAGCCGCGGCATCATCTTGCGATAGGCCGACTGGATCCGCGCGGCCCGCAGCGCCTTCGACGCATCGGTGCCGCGAAAGTAGGTGAAGATCGGGATGTCCAGCTCGTTCGCCAGCGGCGCCAGCGCCAGCGCCTGGGTGCCGAATTCGGCCAGCACCAGCTCGACCTTCTGGTCGCGCAAAAAGGTGGCAAGATCGCGCTTCGCCTGACCGTAGGGCAGCCGCGTGGTGCTGTGGACCATGCGGTTCCACAGGGTCCAGAACGGCGCGGTCAGGATATCGGCGCCGCTTGGGCGGGCGCGGCGGGCGAAGACCGGCTTGCCGTAGGGGTTGTCGCCGTTGAACCGGCCGCAAACCACAACGGTATCGCCGCCGAACAGCAGGTCGATGTGGCGGTTGATGAAGGTCTCGCCGCTGACGTGATAATCGCTGGTGCCGATGGCTGTGCGCATGGGGCCGGTCCGCCGATAGGGTCGACCTCCCCTAGCAACAAGCCCGCAACCAGACAAGCCGCCGCCCGCCCGCGGATTTAGCTTTGGCGGGGCGCCGAAGCTGTGGCTTAATTCGCGGTGACGGGCAGGGGGTGTCTACTGGACCCGCCCGGCGCCGGTTTCGGCGTATGAAATCCCTCGGATCGAAAGCGGGCGCGGACGCGCCCAAGCACATGCACAGGAGGAATGCACATGCGCGCGGGTGTTATTGGATTGGGGGACATGGGGTCGGGTCTGGCCAAGAACCTGATCGCGAACGGGTTTCAGACCACGGGGCGCGATCTGCTCGACCAACGGATGCAGGCCTTTGGCGACATGGGCGGCAAGACCGCAGAAAGCGCGGCAGAGGTCGGCGCGGCGGCGGACGCGGTCTTTGTCATGGTGATGAAGGGCTGCGAGGCGAAAGAGGTCATTCTGGGCGCCGATGGCCTGGTCCAGACGATGGCCCCGGGCGGCGCGGTGATCCTGTCGGCCACCGTGCATCCGTCCGAGGCGCGCGAGATCGGTGCGGCGCTGGGGGGCACCGGGCTGCACCTGATCGACACGCCGGTGTCGGGCGGTTATCCGGGCGCGCAGGCGGGCACGCTGACGATGATGGCGGCGGCCCCGGACGAGGTGCTCGACCGTTTCGCGCCGGTGATGCATGCGGTGTCGGCCAGCATCCACCGGGTGGGCACCGAACCGGGGCAGGGGCAGACCGTCAAGGCGGTGCTGCAATCGCTCTTGGGCGCGATGTTCTCGGCCACGTTCGAGGCCGCGTCGCTGGCGGCCAAGGCGGGCATTCCGGGACAGGTGATCTATGACGTGGTCAGCACGTCCTCGGGCGGCTGCGGCATCACCTCGAACGCGCTGGAAAAGATCATCGACCGGCAATTCGAGGGCACTGGCAGCCATATCAACACCATGCACAAGGATCTGACCATCTCGATGGCGCTGGGGCAGGAACTGGGTGTGCCGCTGCACACGGCAGCCGCCGCGATGCAGATCTTCCACGCCGGGCGGACGAAATATCCCAACGGCGACAACTGGGTCTGCACCCGGGTGATGGAGGAGATCGTCGGCGCGGAGCTGCACAGATGAGGCTGGGCGTAATCTGCGATGGGATCAGCCGCGATCTGGCGCATACGCTTGATGTGATGGACGAATTCGCCATCGACATGGCCGAGCTGCAATTCGTCTGGGATGCCGAGGTGGGCGATCACAGCGCGCAGGACATCCGCCGGATCGACAGCCTGCTGCGCGACCGGGGCAAGCGGGTCGCCTGTCTCAGCCGTCATGTCTTTGCCGGGCTGACAACGGCCAACAGCCCCGGCGACGCCGAGCACACCCGCCACATGGAGGCGCTGAGGCGCGTGATCGGCATGGCGCAGGTCGTGGGCAGCCCGCTGGTGCGGATCATGACCAACCGCAAGGAACAGATCCTCTGGGGCCGCCACGGCGCGGAACAGTGGAACGTTGCCAAAGGGGCGTGGGACAAGACGCTGGCGCTGATCGCGCCGGCGGTCGATCTCGCCCGCGCCGAAGGCACGCGGCTGGTGGTCGAGACGGGCAACGGCACGATGGTGAACTCGGCCTGGACGGGCCGCCGCCTGATCGACGATCTGGGGGCGAAGGATGTGCTTGGGGTGCTCTGGGATCCGGCCAACAACTGCTGGTGTCACGAGGATCCGATGGCGGGATATGCGGTGCTGCGCGACGGCTATCTGGGCCACGTCCATATCAAGGACGTGCAGGTCGACACACCCCGCGCCACGCTCGAGGTCCGCCCGATGGGGCAGGGCCAGCTTGGCCCCGCCTTTGCCGACATGGCGCGGGCGCTGCGCGAGGACGGATACGATGGCGTGGTCAGCTTCGAGAGCGTCTATCACCCCGGCGATGGCGACTTCGAGGCCGGGTTCCGGATGCAGTACGACAGTTTTCGCGATGCGTTCGGGCCCGGCCAAGCCTCTGGTTGAACCGGGGCGGGAAACCGCGCAATCTGCCCGCGAAGTAAGGTTCGGTGCAAGGCAGGGCAGAGCGGATGAAGGCGGTCGTTCAGGACAGATATGGCGGGCCAGAGCATTTGCGGCTGGCCGAGATTGAGGTGCCGGAGCCGGGCAAGGGCCAGATCAGGGTCCGGGTGCTGGCCTGCGCGGTGAATCTGTCGGATTGGGAATATCTTACCGGTTCGCCGTTCTACGCGCGGCTCGTGGGCGGGCTGACGCGGCCGAAACGCGCGGTTCTGGGGTCGGATATCGTCGGAATGGTCGATGCGCTCGGCCCCGGCGTCGCGGGGTTTGCCCTCGGCGACAGGGTGATGGGCGACGTCGTAATGGTGCGCGGCGGGTTCGCCGAATACGCCTGCGTCGCTGCCGCCGAGATGACCCCGGTGCCCGATGCGCTGTCGGACGAGCTCGCCGCCTGTCTGCCGCAGGCCGGAGGGATCGCCGTGACCGGCACAGAGGGGCTGAAACCGGGCGAGAGGTTCCTGATCAACGGTGCGGGCGGCGGGTCGGGCACGATGGCGCTGCAACTGGCCAAGGCCGCGGGGGCGCATGTGACCGCCGTGGATAACGCCGGAAAGGCCGAGTGGCTGCGGTCGCTCGGGGCGGACCGGGTGATCGACTACCGGGCCGAGGAGTTCACCGACATGGGCGCCCGCTGGGACCGCATTCTGGACATGGTCGCGACCCGCGGCCCGGGTCGAATCGCGGCGGCGCTGTCGCTTGGCGGGGCGTACCGCGCGGTGGGCGGCGAGGTGCGGGTTCTCTTGCCGCTGGTGCTGGGCGGTCTGGCCTACCGTCTTAAAGGCAAGTCCATAGGAATGCTGATGGTGCCGAGCGGACGAGAGTTGACCGAGCGCGTCGCGCGCATGGCGGTGGAGGGCCGGATCGCGCCGCATCTGGAGGGCGTGCTGCCTTTGGCGGAGGTGCCCGAGGCCTTGCGCCGTACCGGCCTTGGCGAGGTGAAGGGCAAGTTGGTGATCCGGCCCTGACCTGTCCGGGCCGGACGATGCCTCAGACCTCGAGCCCCGCCAGAAGATTGGCGAAGGACGCGCCGTGCATGTCGCGGTCGCCGGGCGTGCCTTGGATGGCGGGGCGCGGCAGGCTGAACTTGACCACCTGCAGATCGGCGATGTCGAAGCGGCGCAGGCTGTCCTCGGGAATGCCGAACCGGGTCGCGACAGCCTCTGTCGAGAGGCCGTTCGAGACCCGGGTATAAGCCTCTTCGGTCTCGCAAAAGATGTCGACGGTCAGCCAGAACGGCCCGGCGTTCTTAGAGCGGATTTTGCCTGCGACCTCTGCCAGCGCGGTCATGGCGCGATCTCCTCGACCGTCAGGCGGAAGGCCGACATCGGATCGTCCAGCCGCAGAACGTGGTTGAGGCAGAATTCATAAACCGCCCCGCGCGGCAGCTCGGGCGGCGAGAAGGGAAAGGCGAAGGTCGGCATTTCCTCGTCCGGGGTCAGCGGGTGGTGCAGCAGATAGGGGTTCAGCATCTTTGCCACTTCGCGCGACAGCGCGTCGGTGGGGGCGGTGACGATGGCCATCACGCCGACCTCGGGCGCGGTCATGGGCGCGTCTTCCAAGGCCCCCAGCGTCGCGTTGGCGCCGATCACCCGCAGCTCGACGGCGATGTCGTCGCGTCCCAGCCGGTCGCACACCTTGGCCAGCGCGCGGGTGCGGATGTCGTCGCACCATTGCTGCACGTGGGTCACGTAGCGCGGATCGCGCAGGGTGACGAGCGACACGGTCTGGTAGCCCGCCAGCCGCGCGCCCTCGAGCTTGACGGTGTAGGTGTCGGACGGCACCCAGCGACTGCCCTCGACCCTGACGCGCCTTTTGTCGAGCGCGGTATAGCGCGCGCCGGTCACGTCGAGATGCCCGCCGGGCTCATAAAGGATGAACGGGTCGGTGTTCTCGTAGAGCATATGGGCGGAAACGGTGCGCGGCGTGGCGCGCACGCCCTCGGCCATCGGCGTCATCTCGAACCCGGTCTCGTCGAAATCGAGCTGGATCACGCCCGAGCCGGGCTGAGTCGTCGCCAGCGCGCCGCATTCGCCCACTTTGGCCCCGTGCCAGGCCGCGCCGGGATGGCAGCCGCGCGCCAAAGGCAGGGCGGCGATGATCGCGGTGTCGGTGGTGCGCCCGGCGATGACGATATCGGCGCCGGTCGCAAGGGCTGCGTTGATCTGCTCGGCCCCGGCCAGCGCGACGATGTTGGTGCAGCCCGCCAGCAGTTTGGCGTCGATCTGCGGCGCGTGGGGCAGCGGGGCGATGTCGCCCGCCTGCAAGGCCTCGGCCATGGCGGCGGGGGATTGCCCGGATTTCAGCACCGCCACGCGCACGGCGCGGCCGGTCTCAGCCACCACCTCACGGGTGATGTCCAGCAGCCAGTCCACCGCGTCGTCCGCGCCGCAGGTCCCTGCCGTGCCGATGACCAGCGGCACACCCGCCTCGGCCTGCGCGGTCATCAGCTCGGCCCATTCCGCGCGGGTCACGCTGCGCGAATATTTCGACGTGCCGGTGCCCAGGTAATGCGGCCCGCTGTCGGTCGAGCCGCCGTCGATGGCGATGATGTCGGGCCGGGCCGCCACGCCGCGCGCCAGCGCCGCGCGGTCATAGCCCAGCCCCAGGGCCCCGGAGGGCACCAGCACCCTGACCATCAGTCGGTAATCCGCTGCGGTTTGGTCAGAACGCCGCGCAGGAACATCGGCGCGACAAAGCCCAGCACCGCCACGACCCAGAGCGAGACCGCGATTCCCGACGAGAAGAGGTAGGTCCAGTCGCCATCCGACAGCACCATCGCGCGGCGCAAAGCGTCCTCCATATGGCCGCCCAACAGGATGCCGAGGATGATCGGCACCGTGGGCACGTCAAGCTTGCGCAGGACATACCCCAGCACCCCGAAGCCCACCATCAAGAGCAGGTCGAAATAGCTGCCCGACAGCGAGTAGATGCCCACAAAGCTGATCATGGTGACCCCCGGCAGCAGCACCCAGGCGGGGACCTGCAGGATCTTCACGAAGATCTTGACCATCGGCACGTTCATCAAAAGCAGCACCACGTTGGCGATCAGCAGCGAGGCGATCAGCCCCCAGACCACGTCCGCGCGTTCGGTGAAAAGCGTCGGGCCGGGGGTGATGTTGAGCGTCATCAGCAGCGCCAGCAGAACAGCGGTCGTGCCCGATCCGGGCACGCCCAGCGTCAGCATCGGCACCAGCGCACCGCCCGCGGCGGCGTTGTTGCCGGCCTCGGGTGCGGCGACGCCCTTGGGAACGCCGGTGCCGAAACCGCCCTTTTCCCCGGCGATGGATTTTTCGGACATATAGGCCAGGAACGACCCCAGCGACGCCCCCGCGCCGGGCAGGACGCCCGCCACGAAGCCAACGGCCGACGAGCGTACCATGGTCCAGCCCGACTCCACGATGTCCTTGACCGGGACGGTGACCTTGTCCAGCTTGACCCCGATCGAGGTGTTCTTGCCGTGGCTTTCGATGAAGAAGAACACTTCGGCCACAGCAAAGAGCCCGACGATGGCAACCAGAAAGTCGATCCCGTCGAAGAGGTGCATGTTGCCGCCGGTCAGGCGCGGCATGCCCGAGTTGTTGTCGACCCCGATCATGGCGATACCCAGCCCGATACAGGAGGCGATCGCCGCCTTGGCCTGGTTGTTCGACGCGATGCCGCCCAGCGTGGCGAAGGCCAGCAGGTAAAGCGCGAAATACTCCGCCGGGCCAAAGAGGAAGGCCACCCGCGCCAGCATCGGCGCCAGCAGCATCAGCCCCACGGTGGCCAGGAACGCACCCACGAAAGACGCCACGCCCGACAGCACCAGCGCATCGCCCGCGCGCCCCGCCTTGGCCATGGGATAGCCGTCGAGAGTGGTCATCAGCGCCGGTTCGTCGCCGGGAATGTTCAGCAGGATCGAGCTGATCCGCCCGCCATACATCGCGCCGTAATAGACGCTGGTCATCAGCACCAGCGCCGAGGTCGCATCGAGCCCCATCGTGAAGGTCAGCGGGATCAGGATCGCCACGCCGTTCGACGGGCCGAGACCCGGAAGTGCGCCGATGATCGTGCCGAGGAAACAGCCCAGCACGGCCAGCATCAGCGTGAACGGCGACAGCGCGATGCTGAAACCGGTGGCGAGATTGGCCAGCAATTCCATTGCCTACCCCCCGAGAGCGGCGGGCAGGCCGACCAGGCTCAGCCCGAGAATGAATTTGAAGATCGTGAACAGACCGACGGACAGGCCGATACCCGCCACGGCGGCGCGCCCCACATGGCCGCCGATCTGAAAGCTCAGGATCGCGGCGGCGATGGCCGTGGGGATGAGAAAGCCCAGCGGCTTGAGCGCATAGGCATAGCCCACCAGCACGATCACCGAGGCCGCCAGCGCGCCCAGGGTCTTCAGACCGGGCCAGTCGGGGCTGGGATCGGGGCGCAACACCACCACCAGACCGCAGAACGCGGCAACTGATCCGACGAGGATGGGAAAGGTCTTGGGTCCCACCGGGTCGGCCATGAAACTTGTCTGGATCTGCGTGGCGCTGGCCACATAGGCCAGCGCCACCAGAGTCACGACCAGACCGAAGATCCGGTCGCTGATCATTACTGGATCACCCCGATGTCTTTCGACAGCTGGCGGATCTCGGCGACCACCTGGTCGACATAGCCCTGGAAATCGGACCCGACCTTGGTAAAGGGCGCGAGGCCGTTCGCGGCCATGGCCTCTTTCCACTCGTCACTGTCGGCCACCGCCTGCAGCTTGGCGGCCCATGCGTCGAACTGCTCGTCGCTGATGTCCTTGGGCACGTAAAGCCCGCGCCAGTTCACCGCGACCACGTCATAGCCCTGTTCCTTGGCGGTGGGGATGTCCTCGAAGCCCGGCACGCGCTCTTCGGTCAGAACCGCGATGGCGCGCACGTCGCCGGATTTCAGAAAGCCCACGATTTCGGACATGTCGCCGGTCATCGCCTGGGTAAAGCCGCCCACGGTCTGGGTGATGGCGTCCGCGCCGCCATCGACGCCGATGTATTTCACCTTGGTGATGTCGGTGAAGCCCGCGCGCTGCAGGATCATCAGCGGCTTGAGGTGGTCGAACCCGCCCACGGCCGAGCCGCCCGCAAAGGCCACCGAACCGGGATCGGCCTTGATCGCCTCGACCAGGTCGTTCAGCGACTGAAATTCGCTGTCGGCCGCGACGACGATCACGCCCGGATCGGCGCCGATAGCGCCGACGAACCGCACCTGATCGGCGGTCATGCCGGCAAAGGCGTTCTGCGCCAGACGGGTCGAGGTGGCCGAGCTGGCCGCGACGATCAGATCCGGATCGTCGTTTCGCTCGGTGACCACATGCGCATAGGCCAGACCGCCACCTGCGCCGGCCATGTTGGTGACCTGCACGGGCTGATCGACCTGTCCGATGTCATACAGAATCTTGCCGATCTGACGGCAGGTGAAATCCCAGCCGCCGCCCGGATTGGCCGGTGCGATGCATTCCGCCGCCATGGCGGCCCCGCCGCTCATGCCGAGAACGGCGCCCGTCACGAGCGCCTTGATAAGACGTTTGTTCATTATTTCCTCCCTGAGTTGTGCCGGATTTCCCCCGACACACCGCGCCTAAGTGGGCCGTTGCATCCGCGTTCTGTCAACCCCACGGATCGAAATTTGTTGCCGAATGGCGTCAGATCTGTGTTCCACCGCGCCAGAGCTTGCCCGGGATCCCGCGTCCGGGCCCTGCCAGACTCTTGCGAGGTGCCCGCCGATGCCGCATTCTGTTAACCGCGCCGTCGCGCGAAAAGGTCTTCGCACGCGGCCCGTTCATTGCCCGACTGCGCCAGCCAAGCTGAAGGAGAAAGTGACATGAGCGATCTGCTGCGCAAACCGCTGGGCGACACCGGGCGCGTCCATCACATCACCGTCGAGGGCGCGCAGGGCCCGTTGTCGGCTGGCTGGTCCTATGTCGGCTTCGATCTCTACCGGCTGCGGCCGGGCGAGGTGGCCCAGGACGACACCGGCGACCGCGAGGTGATCCTGGTGCTGGTCGAGGGCAAGGCCGACATCTCCGGCGCGGGCCGCGACTTTGGCGAGTTGGGCGACCGGATGGACGTGTTCGACCGCACCCCGCCGCATTGCGTCTATCTGCCCAACGGCACCGGCTGGTCGGCTCGGGCGACGACCGAGTGCGCGCTTGCCGTGTGCAGCGCGCCGGGCCACGGCGGCCATGACGCGCAGATCATCGGCCCCGCGGGCATCTCGCTGGAAGAGCGCGGCAAGGGCGGCAACACCCGCTACATCAACAACATCGCCATGGAGGGCCGCGACGTGGCCGACAGCCTTCTGGTGACCGAGGTCTTCACGCCTGCGGGCAACTGGTCCTCCTACCCGCCGCACCGGCATGACGAGGACGATTACCCCAACATGACCTATCTCGAAGAGACCTATTACCACCGCCTGAACCCGGCGCAGGGTTATGGCCACCAGCGGGTCTGGACCGAGGACGGATCGCTGGACGAGACCATGAGCGTGTCGAACCACGACGTGGTGCTGGTGCCGCGCGGGCACCACCCCTGCGGCGCGCCTTATGGGTATGACATGTATTACCTCAACGTCATGGCCGGGCCGCTGCGCAAATGGCGGTTCAAGAACCACCCAGACCACGATTGGATCTATCAGCGCGATATGGGGTAGGCGCGGGCTCAGACCTGGCGCAGGTGGTGCTTTTCCAGCAGGCCGACCAGCATCTCGCCCGCCGCTTGCCGATGCGCGCGGTGCAGCCGCCGCGCCTCGTCGGGGCGGCCCGCGCGGATCGCGGCCAGCACCCGGCGGTGATCGTCGTTCGACGCGGTGGGCAGGGGCCGCATATGCAGCGTCAGACGTCGCGCGCGGCGCACCTGATCGGCCAACATGCCGACGATCCCCGCGATACGCCTGCTGCCTGAAAGCCGCACCAGTTCGGCGTGAAACCGATCGTCCGCTTCGGCCCAGCTGGTCAGATCGCCCGTGGCCAGCGCAAGGTCCATGTCGTCGATCGCCGCCGTCATCCCGGCCAGCTCGGCCTCGGGCTGCCGCGCCTCGGCGGCGCGGGCGGCGGCGAGGCTTTCGAGCTCGGTCAGGATCTCGTAGATCTCGCGCATGTCCCCGGGCAGGAGCGGCTGGATTCGCACTCCCCGCCGCGGCCGCACCGCGACCAGCCCCTGCGCCTCGAGGATCAGCGCGGCCTCGCGCAGCGGCGTGCGCGACATGCCCAGACGTGCGGCCAGTTCGGTCTCCAGATGGTCCGACCCCGGCGCCAGATCGCCGCTGAAGATCATCTCGCGCAGCCGGGCCACGGCCTGATCCACGCGCGTACCCGGCCCGGTCATGCCAGCGCCACCTTGCGGCCCTGGGCCGACGAGGCATAGATCGCCTCGACCGTTTCCAGTACCGGCAGGTAATCGGCGGCGCGGTTCTCGGGCGGGGCGCCGTCGCGCCATGCGGCCAGGACATGCGCCTGTAAGGCGTGGACACAATCGCCGCCGAACCCCTCCCAGCTGTCGGGCGGCAGCAGGCGGATTTCCCCCAATGCGCCGAACCGGCGATGCCAGAGCGACCCGTCCCCCAGCAGCCTCAGGCTGCCCTCGGTGCCTTCGATCAGCGCCTCGCCCATGGTGCGGCGCAGGTTCTCGGCGGCGTGGTCGAGATGCCGGTTGCCGTCGAAGACCGCGCGCAGCCCGCTGTCGTGATCAAAGACGATATGGCCCGCATCCTCGCCCGCGACCGCCGGGTTGAGCCGGCGCAGATCGGCATAGACCGCGTTGGGCGGGCCAAAGAGAAAGCGGAAGGTGTCGACCCAATGCACCGCGGTTTCCTGCACCAGAAAGCGCGGCATGGTCTGGAAATAGGGCTGCCGGTCGAGATAGGCGTCGGGGCCCCGCCCGTCGCCGGGGCGCAGCCGGAAGGTGGCGTTCTGCACCTGTCCCAGAAGGCCGTCCCCAAGCGCTGTCTTGATCGCGCGATACCAGGGCTGAAAGCGGAAATTCTCGTGCACGATCAGGGTCGCGCCCGCCTCTTCGGCCTCTTGCGTCACCGCGCGCGCCTCGTCGAGGCTGGTGCAAAAGGGCTTTTGGCAGACGATCCAGCGCAGCCCGGCGGCCAGCGCTGCACGGATCGCCTGGGCATGGGCGGGCGGCGGCAGGATGATGTCCAGCAGGTCGGGCGCGGCGGCCGCGAGCATCGCGGTCAGATCGGTGAAGGCCGGCAGGCCGGTCGCCGCCGCGCGCCCCGGCGCGTGGTCGCAGAGGCCGACGATCTCTGCCCCCTCCAGCCGCTGCCAGCTGCCGATGTGGAACTGGCTGAAATACCCCGCCCCGGCGCAGGCGATGCGCAGCTTGGGGTTCATACCGCCTCCAGCGCCGCGCCGACGGCGGCGGCGGCCTGTTGCGTGCTGGCCGTGCCGCCCAGGTCGCGGGTCAGCGCAGCGCTGTCCCGCACGACCGTCTCGACCGCGCGGCGCAGCCGCCGCGCATCTGCATTAAGCGCTTCGTTGCCGTGGCGCGTGCCCAGCCAGTCCAGCATCATCGCCGCCGAGAGGATCATCGCAAAGGGATTTGCCACCCCTTGCCCGGCAATGTCGGGGGCCGATCCGTGGCAAGGCTGGAACACGGCGTGATCCGCGCCGATGTCGGCCGAGGGCGCAAGCCCCAGCCCGCCCATCAGCCCCGCGCCCAGATCCGACAGGATGTCGCCGAACATGTTTTCCGTCACCAGCACGTCAAAGTCCCAGGGCCGCGTCACCATCCAAAGCGCGGTGGCGTCGACATAGGCGTGATCGGCGGTCAGATCCGGGTGGCGGGCGGCCTCTTCATCAAAGATGCCGCGGAAAAAGGCGAAGGCGCGAAAGACGTTGGCCTTGTCCACGCAGGTCACCCGGCCCGGCCCGCGCCCGTCTTCCTTGCGGCTGCGGGCCATGTCGAAGGCAAAGCGAAACAGCTGTTCCGAGATGTCCCGCGTGATCAAAAGGGTCTCGCGCGCCTCGGTGTCGCTGACCTCGCCCCGGCCTTGGGTGTGAAACAGCCCCTCGGTGCTTTCGCGGATCAGGACAAAGTCGATCTCGCGGTCCGGCGGCAGGTTCAGCGGCGTGCGCTGGCCCGCCCGCACCGTCACCGGACGCACCCCTGCAAAGAGCGTCAGCGCCTTGCGCAGCGCGATCTGCGGCGAAATCTCGGTGCCGTCGGGATAGCGGATGTCGGGCAGGCCCATGGCCGACAGAAGGATCGCATCGGCCCCGCGCGCCAGGGCGAGCGCCGTTTCGGGCAGCGCATCGCCCGTCCGGGCGTAATGCGCGGCCCCGGCGGGCGCGTCGGTAAAACGCAGGCGATACCCGCCCGACGCCGCCGCCAGAGCGTTCAGAATGTCGAGCGTCGGGCGCATGATCTCGGGCCCGATGCCGTCGCCGTGAAAGACGGCGATGTCGTAGGTTTGCGGCATGGCAGGGCCCCGGATTCGTGAATCGACAGGGGTCTTGATAATGTATACGTTAAAAAATGCAACAACGGGAGAGATGCCATGTATGCCGTCACGGTCACCTTCAAGCTCCGGCCCGGCACCGCGCCGCGCTTTCTGGAGCTGGTGCGGACCAATGCCGCCGCGTCGCTGAGGGACGAACCCGGGTGCCACCGGTTCGACGTCTGCCACGCAGAGGATCGTCCCGACGAGGTGTTCCTCTACGAACTTTACGGGACGCGGGCGGATTTCGACGCGCATCTTGCCACACCCCATTTCGCCCGCTTCGACGACGCGATCGGCGACCTGGTCGAAGACAAGCACATCGCGCTTTACGAACAGGTCTGGACATGAGCGAGTGGGAGGTTTTCGCGGTCAAATACTCCGACCGGAACAACCGCACGCGGGCCGACAGCTTTATCTTCGACGACGCGCATGACGCGCCGCATCCGATGGATTACTTCATGTGGCTTTTGCGGCGGGGGGATGAGGCGATCCTGGTGGACACCGGTTACGACGCCGCCGAGGGGCAGGCTCGGGGCCGCCCGATCCGCAGCGACCCGGTGACGGCGCTGGCGCCGCTCGGGGTGCGGCCGGATCGCATCACCGATCTGATCGTGACGCATCTGCATTACGATCATGCCGGGGGTCTGCACCTTTTTCCCAACGCGCGGCTGCATCGGCAGGCGGCCGAGATGGCCTATGCCACCGGGCCCTGCATGTGCCACGACACCCTGCGGATGCCGTTCACGGCGGCGCATGTCTGCGAGGCGGTCCTGCGGCTTTATGCCGGCAAGGTGGTGTTCTACGACGGCGACGCGCAGGTGGCCGAGGGTGTCACCGTCCATTGCATCGGCGGTCACAGCCGGGGCTTGCAGGCGGTGCGGGTGCGGACCAAGGCGGGCTGGCTGGTACTGGCCTCGGACGCCGCGCATTTCTACGAAAACCTCTGGCGGCACAAGCCGTTTCCCATCGTCGTCGATGTCGAACGGATGCTGGAGGGCTACACCCGGCTCGAGGCGCTGGCGTCTGACCGCAAGCTGGTCGTGCCGGGGCACGACCCAATTGTCAGTGCGGTGTTCCCCGAAGGCCCCGCTGGGCACATCCGCCGGCTGGATGCTGGCCCGGCGTGGGAGATCGAGGTTTAGGCTTGAGCGTGGGCCGGGTCTTTCCGTCGGGCGCAAGCCGCGACCAGCGCCAGCCCGCCGGGACGGGCAGGCGCTGGTCGCGGCGGCCTTCGGCCTTAATTCCGCGACTTCTGGTGCAATGAAAAGGATGGGTCAGAAACCCCTCACCCCCGCATCCTCGCGCCGCCCGGATCGTAGACCGGGCCGCCTTCGACCACGGCGCCGTACATCTCGCCCAGGGTCTCCACCTGCACCGCCGTCCCCGGTGCGGCGCTCTCGGCGGTGACATAGCCCATCGCCATCGACCGGCCGACCCGGTGCGCATAGCCGCCCGAGGACACATAGCCAATCGCCGCGCCGTCCTTCAGGATCGCCTCGTCGCCCGACACGTCGATGCCGTCCACGTCGATGGTCAGCGTCACCAGCCGCGACGCCGGGCCTTTGGCGCGCAGGGCCTCGGTCGCGGCTTTGCCGGTGAACTCCTTGGAGAAGTCGATGAACCCGTCCAGCCCCGCCGCCACCGCATCGAAATCGGGCCGGTATTCCAGCCCCCAGGCGCCCCAGCCTTTCTCGAGCCGCAGCGACATCAGCGCCCGCGCACCGTACCAGCGATAGCCCAGAACCGCACCCGCCTCTTCGACGGCCTCGGCCAGACGCAGCAGGTGATGCGGGCGGCAATAGATCTCGAACCCCAGTTCGCCCGAGAACGACAGGCGGTTCAGGATCACCGGCACGCCGCCCACGAATGTCCGGCGGATGTCGCGGAACCGCAGAGCGTCGGCGCTGACGTCGTCGCGGGTGATCCGCGCCAGCAGCGCGCGCGACTGTGGGCCGGACAGGGCCACGCCGTGCCAGTCGTCGCTGACATTGGCATAGGTCACATCATCGGGCAGGGCGCGGGTAAACCAGCGCCGGTGGGCCTCTTGCATCGCGCCCGAGCCGAAGAGCATGAAGTGATCCTCGGCCAGACAGCCAACGGTCAGATCGCCGTAAAGCTTGCCTTTCTCGGTCAGCATCGGCGTCAGCGACAGGCGCCCCGGCGCGGGCAGACGCCCGGCCAACACCCTTTCCAGGAAGGCACGCGCGCCGGGGCCGCGGAAGTCGTGCTTGGCGAAATTCGCGATCTCGATCCCGCCCACGGCGTTCTGCACCGCGGCCACCTCGCGGGCGACGTAATCGTGGCTCCGGTTGCGCTCGAACGTCGGCTCCTCGTGCGCATCCTCGGGCCCGTCGGCGAACCACAGCGCGTGTTCCAGACCAAAGCTTTGCCCCATGCGCGCGCCCTTCGCCACCAGCCGGTCGTAAAGCGCGGTGGTCTTTTGCAGCCGGCCCTTGGGCAGGGTCTCGTTCGGGAAGGTCATCACGAAGCGCCGCTCGTAATTCTCGGTCGATTTGACCGTGCCCCAGTCGGGCGTGGCCCAGTCGCCGAAGCGCGCGACATCCATCGCCCAGACGTCGATCCCCGGTTCGCCGTCGATCATCCATTCGGCCATCGTCAGCCCGACCCCGCCGCCCTGGCAGAACCCGGCCATCACCCCCACCGCGCACCAGTAATTGCGCATTCCCGGCACTGGGCCGATCATCGGGTTGCCGTCGGGGCCAAAGGTGAAGGGGCCGTTGATCGCCTGCCTGATGCCCACCTCGCCCAGCACCGGGATGCGGTCGAAGGCGAACTCCAGCCGGTCGGCGATCTGGTCGAGGTTGGGCGGCAGCAGCTCGTGCCCGAAATCCCAGGGCGTGCCGCCGACCTTCCAGGGCGTGCCTTTCTGTTCGTAGGTGCCCAGCAGCAGCCCCTTGCGTTCCTGCCGGAAATAGATGTTCGCCTCGTAGTCGATGCCGCAGGGCAGGCGGCTTTCGGCGGCCGCCACCTCGGGGATATCCTCGGTCAGCAGGTAGTGATGCTCCATCGGCTGGACGGGCAGGTGCACGCCCTGCATATGCCCGACCTCACGCGCCCAGAGCCCGCCGCAATTGACGATGTGCTCGGCGTTGATGACGCCACGGGGCGTGGTCACGTCCCAGCTGCCGTCGGCGCGCTGGGTGGTGGCGGTGACGGGCGTGTGGGTGAAGTATTGCGCGCCGTGGTGACGGGCGGACTTGGCGAAGGCATAGGTCGCGCCCGAGGGGTCCAGATCGCCGTCCTGATCGTCCCAGAGGGCCGCCAGATAATGCTTGGGGTCGATCAGCGGGTGCCGGTCAGCCACTTCCTGCGGCGAGATGAATTCCTGATGCAGCCCCATGTAGCGCGCCTTGGACCGCTCGCGCTTGAGGTAATCGTACCACGTCTTGTTGGAGGCCAGATAGAACCCGCCGGTGATGTGCAGCCCGACGCTGTGGCCCGAGGTCTCTTCGATCTCGCGGTAAAGGTCGATCGTGTAGCTTTGCAGGCGGCTGATGTTGGGGTCCGAGCTGATTGTGTGGATCTGCCCGGCCGCGTGCCAGCTCGACCCGCTGGTCAACTCGTTTCGCTCCAGCAGCACCGCATCCTTCCAGCCGAATTTCGCCAGGTGAAAGAGGATCGAGCAGCCCACCACGCCGCCGCCGATGATGACGACTTTGGCATGGGACGGCAGGTGTTTGCCGTTCGGGGTCTCGGCGGATTGGATCTCGGGCATGGCAGGGGCTTTCGGTTCGGGGGCTTTGGGGCAGGTTAGCGGGCATGGCGCGCCGCGTGACGCTTGAAAAAACCCATGGTTTGGATAAGCGTGGGTTATGCAAGAACTCTGGCGCCTTGTATCCTCCCCCCGTCACCTCATCGTCTTTGAGGCGGCTGCACGCCATGGGTCGTTCACCCGTGCCGCGGCAGAGTTGAATGTTCAGCAGCCCGCCGTCAGCGCCGCGATCAAAGAGCTGGAAGCATCGCTTGGCGTGATGCTGTTTCACCGCGCGCATCGCAGGGTTACGCTGACGGCGGCGGGCACGCGGCTGGCCAGCGACGTGACCCGCGCGCTTGATCAGGTTCTGTCCTCTGCCCGCGCGGTGCGGCAGTTGACGCACAACGAACATGTCACGCTGAACGCATCGACCGCCTTCACGCATTACTGGATGATGCCGCGCCTGCGCGACCTGCACGACCGGCATCCCGACATCGACCTGCGCCTGCAATCGAGCGACCGCGAGCCCGAGATCGACGCCGAGCACATCAGCCTTGCGGTGCGGCGGGGGCGGGGGGACTGGCCCGATTGCCACGCGGTGCGCATCGCGTCCGAGGTGATCTGCCCTGTCGCCAGCCCCCGGGTGCTGGAGGCCGCCGGGCTGCGCATGCCCTCTGACCTCTTGTCGGCGCGGCTGATCCATCTGGAGGAGCCGGTGCGCGAGCGCCCCGGCTGGCGCGACTGGTTCGCCGCCTTCGGCATCAACGGGCAAGCGCCAGAGGCCGGGCTGCGGCTGAACGATTACGCGCTGGTGCTGCAGGCGGCCATCGCGGGCGAAGGCATCGCCTTTGGTTGGCGGCATGTCACCGAGCCGCTGATCCGGCAGGGCCTGCTGGCCGCGCGACGCGACTGGTCGTGGGAGACCAGGCTTGGGTTCTACCTCGTGTGGTCGCGCGCGCGCCCGCTGGGCGAGGCCGCGGCGCAGGTCCGCGACTGGATCGTCGAGAGCGCGGGGCGGTCATGAACTGGCTGGCTTACGGCGCGGTCTTTGTGGCCTTTCTCGCCAGCCATTCCATCCCTCTGCGCCCACGGGTCCGGCAATGGATGGTGGGCCGGATGGGCCGCGGGGGCTTTGCGCTTGGCTACTCGGCGTTATCGCTCGTCATGCTGGCGCTGCTGATCCGCGCGGCGGGGCTGGCGCCCTTTGTGCCGCTCTGGCCGCAGGAGCCGTGGCACAGGACCGCCGCACAGGCGGGCATGGCGGCGGTCTGCGCGATCCTGGCCTTTGGAGTGGCGCGGCCCAACCCGTTCTCCTTCGGCGGCGCGGGCAACGAGCGCTTCGACCCTGCGCGCCCGGGCCTCCTGCGCTGGACGCGGCACCCGGTGCTGGCGGCGCTGGCGCTTTGGGCCGGGGTGCATCTGCTGGCCAACGGGGCGCTGGCGCATGTGCTGCTCTTTGCCGTGTTGGGGGTCTTTGCGCTGGCCGGAATGCCGCTTGTCGACCGCCGCAAGCGGCGCGAGATGGGCGCTGCGCGCTGGCAGGACCTGCGGCGCGCGGTGGCCGCGACACCGGCCCTGCCGCGCCCGCGTCCCGCGCGCGGTGTGCTGCTGCGCACGGGTTGCGCCCTGGGGCTTTACGCGACGCTGGTCGCGCTGCACCCCGCTCTGATCGGGGTGCCCGCGTGGTGACCGCGCGCCGCGCCGGTCAGACGACGATCAAATCCGAGGTGTCGAGCCCTAGAATGATCGGATCGTGGTCCGAGGCCGCAAAGACATCCTCGCTGTAGAACCCAGGGTCGTTGAAGCTCGAGTTGTAATTCAGCAGGTCCGGTTCGTCGGCGTTGATGTGCCACTCGGTCAGACCGGTGACCCTGTCGGCGAACACATCCGACGCCATGGCCTGATCGAGCGCGCCCTGCTGGCCGTCGAAGACGAAACTATAGGCGGTGTCGGCCCCGACGAAGGTGTCCAGCAGATCGGTGTAGAACGGATCGTCTGACAGCACCTGCACCGGGTCCTCGCGCGTGTATGCGTTGTAATCGCCCAGAATGACGAAGCTGTCGGTCCCCGCGCCGCCGAAGTCGCTGCGCAGCCAGGCGTCCGTTTCCACCGCCGCATCCGCGCGGACCGCGTTCCAGAAGCCCTGACCGTCGCCCTGATCGTAGTTCGGATCGGCCAGAAGCGCATCCAGCTGGGACTGCGTGATGGTGGCGCCGCCCGCGGCAAGGGCATCCGCGGCGGCATCGGCCAGATTCTCCAACCCGCTGTCGCCCTTGGATTTGAAATGCACCGAGGCGACGGTGAAGGCCGTGCCGGTGACCGCGTCCTCGAACGTGGCGGCGACGACCGGGCGGTTGCGCTGCAAGTCATTGATCGCATTGCCGATCTCGTCGCTCAGCACGGTGGCTACGGCCAGCGTGTCGGCGGCCGAGGTTTCGTCGAAGACGTGGTAGTCGGCCTCGACCAAGGTCACGGCGGTCTGATCATAGATCAGGCCCGTGGTGATGGCGTCGGTGCCGATAAAGCCGTCCTCGCCGGGATCGGAGGGATCGGTGGGGTCGACGAAGGCGAAGACCTGCCCGGTGCCCAGTAGCGTGGCCTCGGCGTTCAGTGCATCGACCAGTGCTGCGATGGCGCTGCCGGCGCCAAAGCCGTTGTTCTCGATCTCCTGCAGCGCCAGCACCTCGGCGCCCGTGCCCAGTATCGCATCGACCAGCTTGACGGTCTGGCGTTCCAGATCGAGCGCCGTTCTGGCGCCGCGCACGCCCACGCTGTCCGTGGGTCCGGTGTTGCCGCTGAGCGTGGTGAAATAGTTCAGTACGTTGAACCCGGCGACCTGAAGATCGCCGCCCACATTCCCCGGCGTCGCGGGCCGCGCGCCTTCGTTGGTGGCGGGGTCGATCTGCAACTGATTTTCCATCAGCAGCTGAAACTCGCCAAAGGCATAGCTGAGCACGCCCGTGGGCGTGTTCAGGATCTCTGACCCCAGCCGCAGCGTCGGACCGTCAGCCGAGAACGTATCCCCGACATCGAGATAGCCGTTGCCGTTGTCGCCCACGCTGGCGGGCACAAAGCGGAATTCGTCGGGGTTCTGGTTGGACTGTCCATCGTCGAGCAGAAGGCGGTTGTTCAGGTTGGCCTCTTGCAGGGCGAGGACCTCTGCCAGTTCGGTCTGCGCGTCGTAAAGCTGCGTGGGCTGGGTCTGGGTGCCCGCGCTGACGGTGATCTGGCCGAACCGGTCGAAGTTGAAGTTCTCGATGACCGTCAGCGCATCGGCGGTGCCGCTGTTCAGCTCGACGCGCATCCCTTCGATGGCCTCGAAATCCTGCGACACCGCCGGGTCCAGCCCGATCTGAACGGCGGTCGGCATCGGGTTGCCGTCCGACAGGACGGTGATGTCGGTCACCGTGTCGATCTGGGTCAGGTCGAAGAATTCGTCCACCGTCCCGGTGACAGACACCTGCTGTCCGAGCGATGGCAGACTGGTGCCGTCGGTGAAGACGAAGATGCCCTCGGAGGTGGCCGCATCGGCGTCGGCGTCGGCATCCTCTTCCTGCAGGAAAAAGCCGTTCGACACCACATAGGTCACCACCGCCTCGACCTTGACGATTTCGCCGAAGCGCGCGGCGACCGGGCCGCTGCCCTGAACCGACGAGATCAGCACCGTCTCTGGCGGGGGCGGGGGCGGCGGTGGCGGGGCGCCGTCGTTGGCGACCCCGCGGGTTTCGGGCTCGGAGGTGCGCCAGGTGCCGTCGTCGTTGCGCTGAAGGGATTCACCCACCGGGTTGCTGCCGGTTTCGCGCACGCCGATATCGGTCGAGGTCACCCCGTCCGCCGGGCCGCCCACTGCGGTAAAGCTGCCCTCGTAGCTGAGGAATTCGATCAGCGTGTCGTCGTTCGACAGCGCCAGCCCGTCAGGCGCGCCGTTCTGCATATTGGGCGTGTCGACCACGTAGTAATCGAAATCGTCGTCCGACGAGCTTGGCGCGGCGGGCAGCGAGTAGGTGGCGTAAGACGCGCCGCCGTTGCCGTTGTAAAGCGTGATCTCTGTCTGCGAGACGTCGGTTCCGGCAGCGACCCGGATTTCGACGAATTCGCCGGTGTCCGATCCGCCGTTGTCATAATGGAATTCGTTGATCCGCCCGACGAAGGCTTCCGAGGGATCGCCGTTGGGTGCGCCGGGCGTGCCCAGATCGCCCGCGCCGAACTCCGCGACGGCGGTGGTCCAGTTGGCCCCGACATTGTTGTCGGAGGTGAGGTCGATCAGTTCCATCGATGCGCCGTTGGGATCGGGGAAGTCCGGCCCGCCGTCGTATTCGACGCGGTCCACCTCGCCGAAATCCGGCGAGGTCAGGATGATCTCGTCCCCGCTGTTTCCCAGGAACATGCCGCTGTATTCGTAGTCCACCGGCACGCCGCCGTTGGTGGCCGTGTCGCCATTGCGGCCCAGCACCAGATAGCCGCCCGCGGGCACGATCAGAGGCCCGCCGTTGTCGATCAAGAAGCTGTCGAAATCGTTGTCCGACACGGTCCAGCCGTTGATGTCGACGTCCTGATCGCCGGCGTTGTGGATCTCGAAATACTCGCCATCACTGTCCGACACCGCGCTGGGGTTCTGCATGATCTCGGAAATCACCAGCTGCGGCGCGGGCACGAAGTTGTTGTCCAGCCCGCGGGTCTCTTCCTCGGGCGCGCGCCAGGTGCCGTCGTCGTTGCGCTGGATCGAAAAGCCGATCGGCGTGTCGCCGGGCTCGAAGACGCCCACATCGGTCGAGGTCAACCCGGCGGCGGTGCCGTTTGAGGCGGTGAGCGACCCTTCGTAGCTTAGGAATTCCAGCACCGCGCCATCGCCGATCAGCGCCAACCCGTCGGGCGCGCCGTTCTGCAGTCCGGGCGTGTCGATCACGTAGTAATCAAAGGCGCCGTCGCTGCTGGCGGGCGTTCCCGGCAGCGGACGCGTGGCATAGAGACCGCCGCCATTGCCGTTGTAAAGCTCGACCGACAGGCGCGAGGGATCGGTTCCGGCGGCGACGCGGATCTCGATGAACTCGCCGGTGTCCGGCCCGGCATTGTCGTAGTGAAATTCGTTCACCCGCGCGTCGGGCGGCGGCACTTCGATCACATCGGCCACGGTGACCGCGATGTTGGCCGCAGCACTGCCGCTATTGCCGTCGTTGACCCCGACTGTCACGTCATAGACATTGTCGCCGTCGTCGTCCTGCGGGTTCTCGTAATCGGGGGCGTCGATGAAGCTGAGCGCACCGCTTGCCGCGTCGATCTGGAACAGCGCCGCATCCGCGCCGCCCGCGATCCCGAAGGTCAGGGTGTCGCCGTCGATATCCGTCGCGCTGATGCCCGCGGGGACCGCGGTGGTGTTCTCGTCCACCGTGACGCTGGCGTTTGCCGCGATCTCGGGCGCGTCGTTCTCGCCTTGGACGGTTACGGTGACGGTGGCGGTGTCGCTGCCGCCGCGCCCGTCCGACACGGTGTAGCTAAAGCTGGCGGTGCCCTCGTCGGTCGCGCCCAGCGACTGGAACGCGTCGCCCGGATCGAAGACCACGTCGCCGCCCACCAACGTCACGTAATCGCCGGAAACGGCGGTGATCGTCAGCGCGTCGCCTTCAAAATCGCTGTCGTTGGCCAGCAGCGACGTGGCCAGGAATGTGGTGCTGCCATCCTCTGGGGCCGTGACCGCGTCGTCGCGCGCGAAGGGGTCGTTGTTGCGGCCGTCCACGTAAATCGTGCGGTCCTCACCCTCGAAATAAAGCGCCTCGAACCCGCGCAGGGTGTCGCGCCCCTCTTCCTCGCTTTCGACAAAGACCCGCTGCAAGAACCGCCCGCGCAGTGTGATCTCGTAATCCGCCGAAACGCCCGCGAACACCGCCGTGTCGAAGCCCTGGCCGCCGCGCAGGTCGTCGTTCCCCGCCCCGCCGCTGACGGTGTCGTCGCCGAAGCCCGCGAAGACGCTGTCGTTGCCGCCGCCCGCCGACACCTCGTCATCGCCGAAAAAGGTGAAGATTCGCTCGCCGCGCTCGGTGCCGGTGATAACGTCGTCGCCGAATGTGCCGAACGTGAAACGGCCCTTTGAAAACCCCATCTGCGAACTCCCATGTCAAATGCCGCCGCGTTTGCTTCGCAGCTGTTCATGTCAATGCCACGACACGTGACCCCACTTCGGGGTAATTCAATCGTTCGACCTATAGGTGACGTCGCGACAGCGCGACGTGGCGCGGCAAAAATGACTAAAGTACACGCTCGACTATACGAGCGTTTCAGACATCTGTGAGATAAATTTTCGCCAGGCGGCAAAAGCCGGTATGTGGCGGCGAACCGGCCTCTGAGTGTCGGTCAGACCGACACGCTCTGCATCAGCGCGTCACGCGACAGCTCGCCCTTGCGTCCGCTCATGCGCACAGATCCGCGTTCGAGCACGTAGAACGCGTCGCCCAGATCGTAGGCAAAGCTGAAATACTGCTCGACCAGGATGATCGCCATATCCGCCTGCTCGCGCAGATGCGCGATCACCCGGCCGATCTGCTGGATGATGTTGGGCTGGATGCCCTCGGTCGGCTCGTCCAGCAAGAGCAGTTTCGGCTTGGCGATGAGGGCGCGCGCGATGGCCAGCTGCTGCTGCTGGCCGCCCGACAGATCGCCGCCGCGCCGGTTGAGGAAATCCTTGAGGATCGGGAACAGCTCGAAGATCTCGTCGGGGATGCGGTGTTCGGACTTGGGCAGGCAGGCGAACCCGGTTTCCAGATTCTCGCGCACCGTCAGCAGCGGAAAGATGTCGCGCCCCTGCGGCACGTATCCGACGCCTTTGTGCGCCAGCACATGAGCGGGCAGGGGGCCTATCGTCTTGCCGTCCAGCGTCATCGTGCCGCCGGAATGCGGATGAGTGCCGGATATCGCCTTGAGCAGGCTGGTCTTGCCCACCCCGTTGGTGCCCATCACGCAGGTGATCTCGCCGGTCCGCGCGGCCATGTCGATGCCGTTGAGGATCCGGCTGCCGCCGTAATGCAGGGTCAGCCCCTCGGTTCGGAGTGTTTCAGCGCCCAAGATAAACCTCGATGACTTCTTCGTTCCGGGTGACGTGATCGAGCGTGCCTTCGGCCAGGACCGACCCTTCGTGCAGCACCGTCACCTTGCAATCCAGCCGGCGCACGAAATCCATATCGTGTTCCACCACCACGACGGCGCGCGATTTCGCCGCCTCGCGCAGGATGTCGGTGGTGTGTTCGCGCTCGGCCAGGGTCATGCCTGCGGCGGGTTCGTCCACCAGCAAGAGCTTGGGGTCCTGCGCCAGCAGCATCCCGATCTCCAGCCATTGCTTCTGCCCGTGGCTCAGCTCGCCCGCCTTGCGGTCGAGCGCGTCGGAGAGGCCGATCTCGCCCGCCAGTTCGGTTATCCGCGCATGATCCTCGGGGCCGGGACGGAACACCAGCACCGCGAAAGGCCCGCGCGTCTTGCGCAGCGCCATCATCAGGTTGTCGGCGACGCTCTGATCCTCGAAGACCGTGGGGCGCTGGAACTTGCGCCCGATCCCGGCCTGGGCGATGCGGTTCTCGGACATCTTCAGCAGCGACACCCCCTTGTCGCCGTACAGCACACGGCCGGAATCGGGCCGGGTCTTGCCGGTGATGATGTCCATGAAAGTGGTCTTGCCCGCACCATTGGGCCCGATCACCGCGCGCAGCTCGCGCTCGGCGATCTGGAACGACAGGTTGTTGATCGCCTTGAACCCGTCGAAGGACACCGAAACGCCCGACACCTCCAGCAGCGTGCTCATTGATCGGCCTCCTTCTCGCGCAGCGCGCCGGGATCGGGGCCAAGATCGGCACCATGCCGGTTGGGGCTCTTGCGATGCGCGATCAGGTCGACCAGCCCGCCGATGCCCTTGGGCGCGAAAAGCGTCACGCAGACGAACGACAGGCCCAGCAGAACGGTCCACCAGTTCACCCACTGGATGGTGGCGAACCCGAGGTTGATGTCAGGCGCCTGCCCGCCGGTGAACCATGTCGACAAGAGCGATACGAAGGCCGCGCCGATGACCGCGCCGTAAAGCCGCCCGCGCCCGCCGATGGCGACCCAGACCGCAAGGTAGATCGACGCGATCGGCGCCAGCTCGGCCGGGTTCACGATGCCCGCCTGCGGATAGTAAAGCGCGCCCGCGATCCCCGCCAGAACCGCCGTCAGCGTGAAGATAAAGAGCTTGAAGCCCTCGACCGGGTAGCCCAGGAACCGCACCCGCGCCTCGTCGTCGCGGATGGCGCGGATCACCGATCCGAATTTGCCCGACACCACCCAGGCGCAGAGCACATATCCCCCCGCCAGCGCCAGCGCCGAGCCCCAGAAGAACCACAGCGACACGGTGGCCTGCGGCACGTCGCTCAGCCCCGGCAGGTTCTGCAGTCCCGACAGCCCGTTATTGCCCCTGAGCCCGCTGTCGTTCTGGAAAAGATGCAGCGACAGCGCCAACGTCATCGCCTGCGTCAGGATCGACAGGTAGACCCCGGTCACCCGGCTGCGGAACGCCAGCCAGCCAAAGACCAGCGCCAAGAGCCCCGGCACCAGCACCACCGCCGCCAACTGCAGCGGCAGCGAATGGGCAAAGGCCCAGATCGGCGGGAATTCCGATGCGCCCACCACGCCGAAGATCTGCGTGGCGATGCCGTCCGATATCTCTTGCGGGGTGGGTGGCAGATCGGCGGCGACCAGGCTGTCGACGACGATCAGCCGGGTCCGCTCGTACATCAGCCACATGCCGATCGCATAGCCCCCGAGGCCAAAGAACGCCATGTGCCCCAGCGACAGGATCCCGCAATAGCCCCAGACCAGATCCATCGCCAGCGCCACCAGGCACAGACACAGCGTCTTGCCCAGCGTCTTGACGAACGAGGTCGAGATCACGCCCGCCCCCGTCCCCTCGGCCAAGAGCGTCACCCCGACGGTGAAAAGCGCCAGGACCGCCAGAAACACCATCACCGACGGATAGCGCATGACGAAAGGCCGCCGCACCCCGGCATTCATCGCCACATCGCTCATCGCACCACGCCCCTGCTTCTTCTTGGCATAAATACTCCGGGGGTTTGGGGGCAGAGCCCCCATTCGAAACGCATGATCATGCCTCCGCCGCGCGTCCCTTGAGCGCAATGATGCCCTTGGGCCGGAACTGGATGAAGAGGATGATGAAAAGGATCATGTAGGTCTGCGCCGCCAGCGTGTTCGACGGGTTCAGCCATTCGATTCCCTTCTGCAGGCCACCGACCATCGTGGCCCCCAGCAGGGTCCCCCAGATGTTGCCGACCCCGCCCACGACCACGGTCATGAAGCTCTGCACGATGTAATCCGCGCCCATCTCGGATGTGACCTTGGCGTAAAGCCCGATCGCCACGCCGGCGATCCCGGCGATGCCGGACCCGAAGCCGAAGGTCAGCATGTTGATGCGGTCGGGGTTGATCCCCATCGACGCCGCCATGCGCGGGTTCTGCGTGACCGCCCGCACCTCCAGCCCCAGCCTTGTGCGGTTCATCACAAACAGAAACAGCCCCAGAAACAGCAGCGCCAGCACGAAGATCGCGATGCGGATATAGCTGATCGACACGATGTCGTTGATGATCCACGACCCATCGAGCCAACCAGGTGAGGTCAGCGGCCGCGCCTGCGTGCCGAATATGTTCTTGGCGATCTGCTGCAGCGCGATGGAAATGCCGAAGGTGGCCAGCAGCGTCTCCAGCGGACGGTGATAAAGATACCGGATCACCAGCCGCTCCATCGCCACGCCCGCCAGGAAGGTCACCGCAAAGGCCAGCGGCAGCGCCACCAGGATCGAGAGCGTGTAATCCGGCACGAAAAGCTGCACCACATAGCCGGTGTAGGCGCCCATCATGATGAACTCGCCATGCGCCATGTTGATCACGCCCATCACACCAAAGGTGATCGCCAGCCCGATGGCCGCCAGGAAATAGATCGACGCCAGCGACAGCGCGTCCAGCCCCAGATCGGCCGCCTGGTTCAGCGCGACCTTGTTCTCGATCCCGGTCAGCACCGCCTCGGCCGCCAGCGCCACCGGCGGCGGCGCGCCGATGTAGCGTTCGAAAAAGACAAAGGCGTCCAGCGCCGCGTCGATCTCGGCTTCGGTGGCCACGGGCCGCACCCTTCCCGCGTCGGCCAGCGCCGCATAGGCGATGTCGCGCGCCGCCTCGCTGTCCAGCGTGGCGACCTGAATGCCCGCAACGGCGCCGCCTTCGATGTTTTCGACCAATGCGGCGCGCTTGTCCGCGCGGCTGATCCGCGGCTTCGCCAGATCGGCCTCGACCAGCAGATCATAGGCCTCGTCCCGCGGCAGCGCCTCGCTTCCCGGCTTCAGCGCGCGCAGGATGTCCGGCGTCCCGGGCAGCGCCTCGGCGGTCTCGAGCCGCGTCGATACAAGCGGGTTCAGCGCCGCGCGCACGTCGACGCCCAGATCGCCCGCAAAGCTCTCGATGGCTGTGATCCGCGCCGCCTCGTCGGCATCGAAGCGGATGGTCAGCAGCCGCTCCAGCCGCGCCTTCCGCGCCAGGATCCCGGGCTCGCTCTCCATCCCGAGGCTCGCGCGCAATGCCGCCAGGTGCGATTCTTCCGCGCTCCGCTCGATCGCGTCCAGCGCGCGCTCTCGTTCCTGCGGGTCGCTGTCGGTCAGCTGGAACTGCACCAGCGCCGCACCGATCATGCCGCGGATCCCCGAGTTCGGCTTCAATTGCTTGTAATCGTCCTCGGCCACCGTCCCGATCTCGGAGCCGTCGGCGAAATCGAAGATGCGCAGCGTGTCGCGGTCGATCTCTTCGGCATAGACGAAAAGACCGCTTTCCTCGTGCCGCCACATCGCCTTGTCCTGCCAGCGGTCCAGCACCACCTGCGCCTCGGGCAGGCCGCTGGCGGCCAGCGCGTCGATGGCGGGTGCGATGGTACGGCGCGAGCTCTTGGCGATGATCTCGCCATGCTCCTGCAGAAGCTCCTGGATCGGCGCGCCGACGTCCTGCGCCATGACGCCGGTGCCCGCGCACCAGAGCATCGTCACCGCAAGGCAGCGCGCGATCAGGGATCTGATCATTCGGGTCAAGTCGGAACCCCTGCTTCTTCTTGGCAAAAATACTCCCGCCGGAGGCGTCCGCGCGTCGCGGCTTCGCACCGGCCGGGATCAGAGAGAGGGGCGGTGGCCGCCCCTCCCGCAATCGTCGTCAGTAGTTCGACTTGATCTGCACGCAGGTCGCGGTCTCGGTGTTGTACATACCGCAGCCCAGTTCCTGCCAGTCGCTGACCAGAACCGCCGATTCCGGCAGGAAGTCGGTCCAGGCGTCGCCCGGCACTTCTTCGGTCTGGCTGATGATGTCGAACTGCCCGTCCTCCTGGATTTCGCCGATCAGCACCGGCTTGGCCAGATGGTGGTTGGGCAGCATCACCGCCGTGCCGCCGGTCAGGTTCGGGAATTCCTGCCCGTACATGGCGGTGCGCACCGCGTCGACGTCTGTCGTGCCGGCATCCGCGGCCGCGTTCAGCCACATGTTGAAGCCGATGTAATGCGCCTCCATCGGATCGTTGGTCACGCGCTCTTCGCCCATGCGCTCTTTCCAGGCGGCGACCCAGGCCTCATTGGCCTCGGTGTCGGCGGTCTGGAAGTAGTTCCAGGCGGCCAGGTGACCCACGAGGTTGGTGGTGTCGAGACCCGAAAGCTCTTCCTCACCGACCGAGAAGGCGACGACCGGGATGTCATCGGCGCTGACGCCCGCGGCGGCCAGTTCCTTGTAGAAGCCCACGTTGGCGTCGCCGTTGATCGTGCTGATCACGCCGACCTTCTTGCCGTCCGCGCCAAGGGCGACCACGTCGGCCACGATCTTGGACCAGTCGGAATGACCGAAGGGCGTGTAGTTGACAAAGATGTCCTCCGCCGGAATGCCCTTTTGCTGCAGATAGCTTTCAAGGATGTTGTTCGTGGTACGCGGGTACACATAGTCGGTGCCCAGCAGCGCGAATTTCTCGACGCCCAGCTCCTCGAGGAAGTAATCCGTGGCCGGGATCGCCTGCTGGTTCGGCGCGGCGCCGGTGTAGAAAACGTTCTTCGAGCTTTCCTCGCCTTCGTACTGCACCGGGTAGAACAGCAGACCGTTCAGCTCTTCGATCACAGGCAGCACCGACTTGCGGCTGACCGAGGTCCAGTTGCCGAAGATCACGTCGACATCGTGCACGGTGAGCAGCTCGCGCGCCTTTTCGGCAAAGAGCGGCCAGTCGGATGCGGGGTCGACGACGACCGCCTCCAGCTCGCAGCCCAAAAGGCCGCCGGCCTCGTTCTGCTGCTCGATCAGCATCTCCATGGTGTCCTTCAGCGTGGTCTCGGAGATGGCCATCGTGCCGGACAGCGAGTGCAGCACGCCCACCTTGATCGGACAGCTGACATCCTGGGCAAAGGCGGGCAGCGTGGTGGTAAGCAGCGCCGCGGCCGCCGTGGTGGTCAAGAGTTTCATCGACATCGCGATTTTCCTTCAAGCGTGTCGCGCGGAGAAGCTTGCCAAAAGCAGCCTTGGCACCCAGATATCCCCCACGCAATTTCCATTGCGGAGTGCGGTGGTGCAGGAAGTGAAGCGCCAGCACCATCGCACGCTCATCGCCCACAAACGTGTGACGACGCGGTTATCAGGGGGCGTTACGTCCGTTCAGCGGAACAAAAACGCGGTCTGGCGCCTTGAATTCCGGCTGAAATGATTAATTTTTGGACGCAAAGCGGCGTTCAGCCCTAAATCTAGGCGTTTATTTGTGCCCGCGTTTGGTCAATGCCGCCCCGTCCAGGATGTATTTTTGTGCAACCCGGGTGTGCCGCTCACCGATTCAGCGCGGCTGTTCGATGCGGTCTGCGTCGGTGGCGCAGTCAGAATCAGGGCGCTGCAGGCAGTCATCTGCCGCTTTGCCCGTTGCCGCGCCCACTCGGCCTCCCGTGTGTCCTGACCGAAGGTCGCGCGCTGCAAGAGAGCCGCATGGGCATATTTCGCCTCGATCCGCCGGGCGAGGGCCCGGGATGCGCTGTCGCGGGTCTGGACGGCGGCCAGCAGCTCGACCATGCGGTCGCGCTGCGCTTGGGTGGCGTCGCTTGCGGGGTCCATCACCAGCCATTGGTGTTCCAGCGTGGCCGAAAGACGGCCCGCGCATGTGGCGATTTCGCGCAGCAGCTTGTCCTCTGCCGCCGCCGGTCCGGCCAGGGCCGCGGCGATCAGGCTGGCATATGAAAAAGTTTTCAAACTGCCCATAAATAGAGCATGACGCAAAAGTATTGCTCAGGCAATCCGCCGCCGTACGCGCTCCGCAACCTGTGATTCTTTTGCATCCAAGGGCTTAGGACTGGCTCGGCGATCACGCTCGGCGATCACGCGTCGGGCAAAGCGCGCCGCTGCATCAGCCGCGCCATGTCGATCATGCGCGCCGAAAAGCCCCATTCGTTGTCGTACCAGCCGAAGATGCGGACCTGGTCGCCCACGGCCATCGCCTCGGGCAGGGCCAGGATCAGGCTTTCGGGCCGCCCGCGCATATCGGTCGACACGCAGGGATCGCCGGTCGCGCCGATCACGGCGGACCGCGCCGCGATATCCGTCAGAGCTGCGGCCAGGTCCCGGGGGGCATCGCGCAGGGTCGCCGTCAGGTCGATGGCCGAAACCGAGATCGACGGCACCCTGACGGCCGCACCGGTGACGCGCCCGCGGATCTCCGGCAAAACCCGGTCGATCAGCCGCGTGGCGCTGGTGGTCGTCGGCACCATCGACACGCCCCCGGCGCGCGACCGGGCCAGCGTGTCGCCACGCGGCGCGTCCACCATGGGCTGGCTGCCGGTATAACAATGCACCGTGGTCATATGGCCCTGCACGATCCCGAACCGCGCGTCGAGCGCGCGCAGCAACGGCGCCAGCGCGTTGGTGGTGCAAGAGGCATTCGACACGATGCGCGCCTCGCCCAAGGCCTCTTCGTTGGCCCCCAGAACGCAGGTCACATCGGCGCCTTCGGTCGGGCCAGAGACCAGCATCTGCCCCGCGCCGGTCGTTTGATACCTTTCGGCATCGGCCCGCGATTTCACCTTGCCAGTGCATTCAAGCAAAAGTTCCACGCCCTCCAGCCGCAGCTTGGCCAGGTCCGGTTCATGCGTGACGGGGACCCATCGCGCGCCGATCCGCAAACCGCCGTCCTCGACCGCCACGTCCACAGGCAGAGGGCCGTAGACGCTGTCGTATTTCAACAGATAGGCAAGCGTGTCGATGGCGGCGATGTCGTTGATCGCCGCCACCTCGATATCGTCATGCGCCGGGTCGGTCAGAAGCTGGCGGACAATCGTCCGGCCGATCCGGCCGAACCCGTTGATGGCGATGCGCATGGGGTGTTTCACGGCTCCCGTCAGAACGGGATGGATTGCGCCACCCCTTTGTCACGCGCCAGTTCAACCACTTTCGCGGCGACCGCAAGGTCCTGCAGGCCGACGCCGGTGCCGTCAAAAAGAGTGATCTCTTCGTCCGAGCCGCGTCCGGGATGCGCCCCGTTGATCACCGCGCCGATCTCGATGATGTCGGTCTCGGCGATCAACCCCTCGGCGATGGCGTGCTGCGCCTCGCCGATGGTGACGCTCTGCGCCACCTCGTCGGTAAAGACCGTGGCGCGCTTAAGCAGGCTCGCCTCGACCTCCTGCTTGCCCTTGGTGTCGGTGCCCATGCAGGCGATATGCGTGCCGGGTTTCACATGCGCATCCAGCAGCGAGGGTGCAAAGCTCGACGTGATCGAGATGATGACATCGGATTGCGCGCCCATCTCCTCGAGGCTCACGGCCTCGAAGGGCAGGCCCAGCTCCTTGGCGGTGTCCTCCAGCCGCGAGAGCATCTCGGGATGATAGTTCCAGCCCACCACCTTCTCGAAATCGCGTTGGGCCACCGCCGCGCGCATCTGGAAGGCGGATTGGTGACCGGCGCCGATCATGCCCAGCACCTTGGCGTCCTTGCGTGCCAGATGCTTGATCGACACGGCACTGGCCGCCGCGGTCCGAAGTGCCGTCAGCAGGTTGCCGCCCACCAGCGCCTTTACGCGCCCGGTGTCGGCGTCAAAAAGGATCACGGTGGATTGGTGGTTGGTCAGCCCCTTGGCCTCGTTCCCGGGCCAATAGCCGCCCGACTTCAGCCCCAGCGCCAGCGACTCGCGGTCAAAGCCCGACTTGAACCCGTAGAGCGCATCCGCATGGCCGATTGCCTCGCGAATGACGGGAAAATTGTAGGCGGTGCGCTTGGCCATCGCGGCAAAGGTCGCCTCGACCGCGTCAAAGGCATCGGCCGCGCCCATAAGCCCCGCGATCTCTTTCTCCGGCACCACCGTGACGAAATTTTCCATAGCGCCTTGTCCGTCCGCCATGACGTCTCCTTCCCGGGCCCGTGGCCCCTGCTTCTTCTTGGTCGAAATACTCTGGGGGTGCGGGGGCAAAGCCCCCGCGGGTCGGACCGGCGTCAGCCGGTCCGAAACCCGGATCAATAGGCCTTGCCGCGCGCCGACACCGGCCAGAGCGTCTCGACCTTGCCGCCGCGCACACCGACATACCAGTCGTGAACGTTACAGGTCGGGTCGCAATGCCCCGGCACCAGCTTGAGCTTGTCATTGACCTTCAACGCACCCTTGGGGTCCGCGACCACGCCATGCTCGTCCGAGCATTTGACGTATTCAACGTCGTCCCGGCCGAAGATGAACGGCAGGCCGCTGTCCACCGACTGCGCCTTCAGCCCGGCGTCCACGATGGCCTTGTCGGCCTTGGCGTGGCTCATCACCGAGGTCAGGAGGAACAGCGCGTTCTCCCATTCGCCCTGGTCGATGCGCTTGCCGTCCTTGTCGAGGATACGGCCGTAATCGGCGTCCATGAAGGCGTAAGAGCCGCACTGAAGCTCGTTGTACACGCCCGAGTTCGATTCAAAGTAATACGACCCCGTGCCGCCGCCACCGACGATGTCGCACTCGATGCCCTCGGCCTTGAGCCCGTCCACCGCGTCGCGCACCATGCCGATGGCGATATCGACCTTGGCCTTGCGATCCTCGTAGCTGTCCATGTGCTGCATCGCGCCCTGATAGGCCTGGATGCCGGCGAACTTGAGCCCCGGGGCCGCGTCGATGGCCTTGGCGATCTCGATCACCGCTGGCGTGGTTGTCACGCCGCAGCGCCCCGCGCCGCAGTCGATCTCAACAAGGCACTCGATCTCGGTGCCGTGCTTTTGCGCCGCCGCCGAAAGATCGGCGACATTGGCCACATCGTCCACGCAGCAGATCGTGCGCGCGCCCAGCTTGGGCATGCGGGCCAGCCGGTCGATCTTGGCGGGCTCGCGCACCTGGTTGGAGACCAGCACGTCCTTGATGCCGCCGCGGGCAAAAACTTCGGCCTCGCTGACCTTCTGGCAGCAGACGCCGCAGGCCCCGCCCAGCTCGATCTGCAGCTTGGCCACGTCGACCGATTTGTGCATCTTGCCGTGGACGCGGTGCCGCATCCCATGTGCCTTGGCGTAATCGCCCATCTTCTTGACGTTGCGCTCCAGCGCATCGAGGTCCAGCACGAGGCAGGGCGTCTGGATCTCGGCCTCGTCCATCCCGGGCAGGGCAGGGACGTCATAGCCGACTTCCAGGTCGTCGTAATTGGTCATGTCTTTCATCGTTTCGCTCCCAAGTCTTGCTTGCGGTGCGCGGAAACCGCGCACCCTACGGATGTTGGCGTGTCGTGTAGGGTGCGCGGTTCCCGCGCACCGTTCGTCCGGGCGTCACACCCAGGGCAGATTGTCCAGATCGACATTGCCGCCGGTGATGATCACGCCGACACGCTTGCCGCGGAACACCTCCGGGTTCTTGAGGATCGCCGCCAGCGGCGGCGCGCAGCTGGCCTCCATAACGATCTTCATACGCTTCCAGGTCAGCTTCATCGCATCGACGATCTCGTCTTCCGACGTGGTCAGAATATCGGTTACGTAATTCGACACAAAATGCCAGGTGTTCTCTTTCAGCGGCACTTTCAACCCGTCGGCGATGGTGACCGGCGCGTCGTCGGCGATGATATGCCCGGCCTTGAAGCTGCGGTAGGCGTCGTCGGCCTGTTCCGGCTCGGCGGCATAGATCTTCACCTCCGGGGCCAGCGTCGACAGCGTAAGGCAGGTGCCCGACACCATCCCGCCACCGCCGATCGGCGCGATCACCGCATCCAGCCCGTCGGTCTGCTCCATCAGCTCCTTCGAGCACGTCCCCTGGCCCGCGATGACACGCGGATCGTTGTAGGGATGCACGAATTCCGCGCCCGTCCGCTCCTGCACCTCGGCAAACACCGCCTCGCGGCTCGAGGTCGAGGGCTCGCATTCGGTGATGATCCCGCCATAGCCGCGCACCGCGTCCTTCTTGGCCTGCGGCGCCGTGCGCGGCATGACCACGTTGCACGGGATGCCCCGGCGCCCCGCCGCATAGCTCAGCGACAGCGCGTGGTTGCCCGAGGAATGGGTCGCCACGCCCTTCTTCGCCATCTCGTCCGAGAGGCCGAACACCGCGTTCGACGCGCCGCGCACCTTGAAGGCCCCGGCCTTCTGGAAGTTCTCGCATTTGAAGAACAGCTCGGCCCCGGTCAGCTCGTTCAGGAAGGACGACGTCAGAACCGGCGTCCGGTGAATATAGGGCTTGATCCGCTCGTGGGCGGCCAGCATGTCCTCATAGGTGGGGATCTGGGTTGTCACGTCCTTCATTGTGCTGCCATCCGTGCGTTTGCGTTGCCTTGACGATAGACTTCCTGCGCGGCCGCGACGCCGCTGCCCAGCGTGATCGGCAGGCCGAGATCGGCCATGACCATTTCCGCCGTGGCAATGCCCGACAGCGCCATCGCATCCGTCAGCATGCCCAGGTGGCCGATGCGGAACACCTTGCCCGCCACGTCGCCCAGCCCGGTGCCGAAGGCCATGCCATAGGCTGTCGCTGCGTGGCTGACGACGTCCGACGCGTTGAAGCCTTCGGGCGTGCGGATCGCCGTGACCGTGTTGGAATAGAGGTCCGGCGACACCGCGCAGGGGGTCATGCCCCAGGCGAAAGTGGCCGCGCGAACACCGTCGGCGATGCGGGCATGGCGGGCAAAGACGTTCTCCAACCCCTCGTCCAGCAGCATTTCGGTGGCCAGCTTCAGCCCGTTCATCAACCCGACCGACGGCGTGTAGGGATAGGCATTCGCGGCATAGCCGTTGCGCATGTCGTCGATGCTCCAGAAGGTGCGGGGCAGGGTGTTGGCCTTGGACGCCGCAACCGCCTTTTCGCTGAAGCCCACGATGGCCAGGCCGGCAGGCAGCATAAAGCCCTTCTGCGAACCGGTCACGGCCACATCGACCCCCCAATCGTCGAACCGGAAGTCCATCGATCCGATCGAGCTCACCCCGTCGACCAGCAAGAGCGCGCCATGCCCCGCCGCATCCATCGCCCGGCGCAGCCCGGCGATGTCCGACACGACGCCGGTCGCGGTTTCGTTATGGGTGGCCAGAACCGCCTTGATCTTGCCGGCGGTGTCGGCGCGCAGGATCTCTTCGAACCGCGCGACCGGCAGACCCTCGCCCCAGGGCACGTCCACCTGCGTGACGTCCAGCCCAAAGCGCTGGCACATGTCGATCCACTTGTGGCTGAACATCCCGTTGCGCGCCGCCAGCACGCCGTCGCCCGGGTTCAGCGTGTTGCTGATGGCCGTCTCCCAGCCGCCGGTGCCCGACGCGGGAAAGATAAAGGTCTCGCCCCGTGTCTGACGCAGAACCTGCCGCACGCCGTCCAGCGCGGGATGCAGGATCGTGGCGAACAGCGGCGACCGGTGGTCGATCGTCGGCATGTCGCAGGCCTTGCGGATCGCCTCGGGGATATTGGTCGGCCCGGGGATGAAAACGGGGTTCTGGATGCTCATCGGCGTGTCTCCTCACTCTGCGAGCGGTTCTACAGAGCGCTTGACGCCCGGGCAATTTTTTTGAAATGTTTTTCCAGAAATAGGCTACTGATAAAAATTCAATATCATCAGATACTTGAGTTTTTCACGATGCGGAAAAATTTTTCGAAAAGGAAGCGGCATGGCTGAACAACCACAAGAATCGCCCCCCGGGCGCCGGGCGCGGGGCCGTCCGCGCGCCTGGGGCGACACCTCCGATCAGAACACGATCAAGTCGCTCGACCGCGCCATGCAGGTGCTCGAGCGGCTGAGCGAGCTGGGCGGCGCGACGCTCAGCGATCTGGCTGCGGACCTCGGCCAGCCCCCGGCCAGCGTCTACCGCGTGCTCTACACGCTCGAGGCGCGCGGTATCGTCGATTTCGACGCCACCGCACAGACCTGGGACATCGGCGCGGGCGCGTTCCGGATCGGCTCGCAATTCCTCCGCCGCACCTCGCTGGTCGAGCGCGCGCGCCCGGTTCTGCGCCATCTGATGGGCCAGACCGGCGAAACCGCCAACCTCGGCGTCGCGCGCGACGGCAAGGTGCTCTTCATCAGCCAGGTCGAAACCCACGCCTCGATCCGGGCCTTCTTTCCGCCGGGCACGATGTCGCCCATGCACGCGTCGGGCATCGGCAAGGCGCTGCTGGCGCAGATGACCGAACCCGAGGTCGCCGCCGTCGCCGGCCGCCACGGGCTCGAGCGGTTCACCGAGCACACGCTGACAGACCGCGACCGGCTGTTCGCCGATCTGGCCGCCGCCCGGGCGCGCGGCTACGCCATCGACTACGAGGAAAAGAACCTCGGCATGCGATGCATCGCGGCCTCGGTCTTCGACATGCACGGCGAGGCGGTGGCAGGCCTCTCGATCTCGGGCCCCGCGGCCCGCATCCCCGATGCGGCGATCCCGGCGTTCGGCGCAAAGGTCGCCGCCGCCGCAGAAAGCCTGACCATCGCCATAGGCGGCACACCCCCTGCTTTCACCGATCCGGAAATATCCCGGGGAGTTTGAGGGGCAGCGCCCCTCAAGGCCCGCGTGGCCTGAACGCAATCAAGACTGTGCGCGTCAGCGCGCCTTTGGATCAGACTCGGATCAGGCCACCTTCTCCAGCCGGACCTCAGGCGTGACGCCAAGCGCGAAGCAGACGTCGCGCGTCAGTTCGGGTCGGTTGAGCGTGTAGAAATGCAGGCTGTCGACCCCGCCGTCGATCAGGTCCGAACAGAGCTCGGTACAGATCGCCGTGGCCAGCAGATCCTCGCGCCCGTCGCGCTCGGCCTTCTCGAAGGCGTCCGCGACCCAGGCGGGGATCGTGGCCCCGCAGCCCTGCGCAAAACGCCGCGCGCCTTTCCAGTTCTCGATCGGCAGGATCCCCGGCACGATCGGCTTGTCGATCCCGGCCTTTTCGCAGGCGTCGCGGAACCGGAAAAAAGTCTCGGCCTCGAAAAAGAACTGGGTCAGCGCCTCGGACGCGCCCGCATCGAACTTGCGCTTGAGGTATTCCACATCCGCCGCCATGTCGCGCGCCTCGGGATGGACATCCGGGTAGGCGCCCACGCGGATGTTGAAATCGCCCGCGTCGCTCAGCGCCTCGATCAGATCGACGCTGCTGGCAAAACCGTCGGGATGCGGGGTGAAGCCGTCGGCCCCTTTCGGCGGATCGCCCCGCAGCGCCACGATGTCCCGCACGCCGGCGGCTGCGAAATCCTGCGCGATCTTCAGCGTTTCCTCGCGCGTCGCCTCGACACATGTCAGATGCGCCGCGGTGCGCAGGCCCGAATGCTTGTTCAGCGTCGCGACCACCTCTCGCGTCAGATCCCGCGTCGTCCCACCGGCGCCATAGGTCACCGACACAAAGCGCGGCGCCAGCGGCGCCAGAACCTGAACCGTGTCCCAAAGCCGAAACGTCGCTTCGATGTTCTTAGGCGGGAAAAACTCAAACGAGATGTCGGGGCGTGCCATGAAGCGCAATCCTGTGATGTGGTTTGCCTGCTTGTCTCACGAAGTCCAATGTGAGACAAACTCATAATTCTCATCAACAACATGAGCCCGACCGTAGTATGCACATCGAATTCCGTCATCTCCGCACGATCAAGGCGATCCACGATGCGGGCGGAGTGGCCCGCGCGGCCGAGCAGCTCAACATCACCCAATCCGCGCTCAGCCACCAGATCAAGGGGCTAGAGGATCAGGCTGGCGTGGAATTGTTCGTGCGCCGGTCAAAGCCGATGCGGCTGTCTGCTGCGGGAATGCGCCTGCTACGCCTGGCCGAACAGGTGCTGCCGCAGGTCGAGGCCTTGCAGGCCGAATTCGAAGGTCTGCGCGAGGGCTCGAGCGGACGGATGCATATCGCCATCGAATGCCACGCCTGTTTCGAATGGCTGTTTCCGGTGCTCGAGGCCTTCCGCAAAAGCTGGCCCGATGTGGATGTGGACATTCGCCCGGGCCTCGCCTTCGACGCGCTGCCCGCGCTGGTCAAGGAAGAGGTCGACCTCGTGGTCTCCTCCGACCCCGAGGATATCCCCGGCGTCACCTTCACCCATCTTTTCGATTATGCGCCGGTCTTTGTGGCCTCTGCCAGCCATCCGCTGGCGGCGAAACCCTATGTCGAGGCGGCCGATTTCCGGGGCGAGACGCTGATCACCTATCCGGTGGAACGCTCGCGGCTGGATGTCTTCAGCCAGCTTCTGACCCCGGCCAAGGTCGAACCTGCCGCGATTCGTCAGGTCGAGCTGACGGCGGTGATCCTGCTTCTGGTGGCCTCGAACCGCGGCGTGTCAGTCTTGCCCGACTGGGTCGTGCGCGAGGTCAAGTACAGTTCCGACTATGTCACCCGGCCTTTGACGGCAAAGGGGCTTACGCGCCGCCTTTATGCGGCGACGCGGACGGAGGATCTGGAAAAGCCCTTTGTGACGGAGCTGATCCGCCTTGCCGGGCAGGAGGCGCGCAAGCTGCAATCGGCCTGAGCGCCCCGTTTTCTAAAGTGCCTTGAGATCGGACGCCATCATTCGGCCGTCACGCCCCTCTTGCAACTCGAAGCTGACTTTCTGATTGTCGGCCAGTCCGGTCATGCCCGAGCGTTCCACGGCCGAGATATGAACGAACACATCCTTGCCGCCGTCTTCCGGCGCGATGAAGCCATAGCCTTTGGTGGTGTTGAACCATTTCACGGTGCCTGTCGGCATAGTCCCCGTGCTCCTTTTCGTGTCTTGCGTCCTGACACCGCCAGGGCGGCGCCCCGTCACTTTCGGCGTTCAGGGCGGGCTGGCGGTCGAAAAGGGCCGGGCCGGATCTGAAATGTCGAAGGTCACGCAAGTCAGGATTGCACGACCGGCGCAAAAAGCAAGCGGCACCTCTCGCAATCGGCGAATTTGGCGATTATTTGAGCACGAAGCGAAAGGAGTGCCCATGATCCTCTATGGTTTGAAGAGCTGCGACACCTGCAAGAAGGCCCGCCGTGCGCTTCCGCAGGCGCAATTTGTCGACGTGCGCGACGACGGTGTCCCGCCCGAAATCATGAGCGCCGCCTCTGCGCGGTTCGGGCCGATGCTGCTCAACACCCGCTCGACCACGTGGCGCGGGCTGTCGGATGACGAAAAGACCCGCGCGCCGATGGAATTGCTGGCGGCCTATCCCACGCTGATGAAGCGCCCGCTGATCCGGGACAGCGACCGGATTTATCTGGGCTGGGATGCGAAAACGCAGGCCGCGCTGGGGGTGAGCGATGCGTAACGCGGCGCTGACCCTTGGCATCATCGCCGGCGTGATCGGGATGATCGTCGGCTTCTTCGGCTACGGTTACACCGAGCTTGCCCGCAACGTCACAGAGGTCGAAGAGCTTTTCGGCATGTTCGACGACCCCCAGGCGGTACGCGTCGCCTCGATCCTGTCGCCGGTGCTGGCGATTGCGGGCGGGGCCATGGCAAAGGCGCGAGCGCTGTGGGGGGGCATCCTGCTGATCCTGTCCGCCGGGGGCATGTATTTCGCCTTCGGCTTCAACGTCTTCACGATGTTCCCCATCGTCTTTGCCGGGCTGGGCGGGATCGTGGCGCTGGCCGCCGGAAAGCCGGACGAGCCCAAGGCGCATTTCTGAGGCCTCAGACCGGGGCGGTCTGGCCCAGAACCTGCCGCCCCAGAATGCGGTCGAGCGACAGTGCGCCCGCGCCCTTGATCACAAGGATGGCCAGCACCAGCACCCAGAATGCGCGCTGATCGAGGATCGCGCTGTCGGGCACCTTGTCGAACCACGCGCCCAGCGTTTCGGGGTGCTGAATGCCACCGTGGCCGTAAAGGTCGGTCAGGCTCTGCACGATGACAAAACCGATCATGCCGAGCGACGCCAACCGTGTCAGCAGCCCGAGCACGATCAGCAGCGGCAGGATGAATTCGGCCCAGGTGCCCGCCGTGACGACGGCCCAGTGAAAGACGCCCAGCTGGGAGGTGTCGTAAAGCACCGCCTCCATCTGGCGCGGGAAGATCTGCGCATAGGCCCCGGTGGAGAGGGCAAGAAACCCGAAAAATCCATCGCCGAGCTTGGTCATCCCAGAGGCCCAGAAATAGCCCAGCAGCGTTCCGGCGAAGACCAGCCGGGCCAGCAGCGGGATCAGCCCGTCAAGCTTGGCCACTTGGTCGAAAATTCCGTTATGCAGGTCGATCAGGCGGTCCATCAGGTGTCTCCCGGGATGATGTCTGTCACGGCGCCATTGGCGAGGATCAGGTTGAGCGTCTGGGCGAGGTCAAAGCCCTCGCCTGCCGCTGTCAGCGCCGCACCGAAGGTCTCGCCCCGTTGCAGCGCTTCGATGAAATCCGCCCCGCCCTGGGGCAGGACATGCGGCGCGGGGTCGAACTCGGGCCGCAGGATCAGCGCGTCCTCGGCCACCGCCTGGGGTTTCGGCGCGCCGGGCTGCAGCGTGAAGGCGTAGACCGACACGACCGGCCAGGGCGAGCGCAGCACCTCGACCCAAGGCGCCAGCGTCAGGCGCGCTGCCATAAGCTGCGGCTCGGTCAGGTCGGCAAGGATGGCGGCATCCGCGGGTGCGGCGTCGGCGGCGTGATAGGATCGGCGCAGCGCCATCTCCAGCCGTGCCACGTCGGCCAGATAGCCGATATGCGCCAGCGGCTGGAAATCGGCGATGAAATCGCCGAAGCCTTCGCCATAGTGCATCATCAGCGGCGACACCGGCGGCGCGTTGCGCAGGTAGAGCCCGGCCAGATTGGCGAAATTCTCGGGTCCGATCAGCTTTTCGACGGCGGGAAAGCCGGTGGCCAGCGCCTCGCGCAGCGACACGGCGACGTTGTTGCGATAGACCGCATAGCGCCGCCCGGCGGGGCGGCCCGCGCCATCGGTCAGCCCCTCGGGCACCGGCCGGGCCGCGTCCAGCAGCGCGGCGCGAAAGGCGGTCTGGTCGGTCATGCGGTCACCCGGTTCAGCGCGGTCTCGGCGCGCCTTGCCTCGGCGGCGAGCGTGGGCCAGTCGGGCACGTCGGTGTCCCACTCGATCAGCAGCGGGCGCGGCCCGGTCTGTTCGAGCGTGTAATCGAGCAGCGCCCAGACTGGATCGGCCACCTCGCGCCCGTGGCTGTCGATCAGCAGTGGGCTGCCGTGGTCGTCGTGATCCTCGTCATGGCCGCCGAGATGAATTTCCCCCACAAGATCGGCGGGATAGGCGTCGATATAGCCTTGCGGCGAATAGCCCAGATTGGTGGCCGACACGAAGACGTTGTTGACGTCCAGCAGCAGACCGCAGCCGGTGCGCCGCGCCAGTTCCCTTAGAAAGTCGGTCTCGGACCAGGTCGATTCGGCAAAGGCCAGATAGCTCGAGGGGTTCTCCAGCAGCATCCGGCGGCCCAGCACCTCTTGCACCTCGTCGATATGATCGGCGACGCGTTGCAGAGTGGCGTCGGTGTAGGGCAGGGGCAGCAGGTCGTTCAGGAAATGGCTGTCATGGGTGGACCAGGCCAGATGTTCGGAAAAGCTCGCCGGGTTGAGCCAGCCGCAGAGATGCTTCAGCCGGGCCAGATGCTCGCGGTCAAGCCGGCCCTCGCCGCCGATCGACAGGCCGACGCCGTGAACGGAAATGGCAAAGCGTTCCGACAGTGCGCGCAGCTGCGCCAGCGGGCGGCCGCCGTCGCCCATGTAGTTCTCGGCGTGGATCTCCAGCCATTGCACCGGGGCGGCATCGTCGAGGATGTCGCTGAAATGCTGCGGTTTGTAACCGACGCCGGGGGCGGGGGGCAGGGCATTGGTTTGGTCGAACATCGCGGGCCTTCATGTGTTTGGAAAGGCGGGCCGGGGCCCACCTTTCCGGTTTTTCGGGTCTGGCGCGGCCTCAGCCTTGCGGCAGGTCGCGCTCGAGCGCTTCGAGGCTGCCCATCCGGGGCGATCCGTCGGCCATCGCCGGCAGCTCGATCTCGGTGCAGGTGCCGGAATCGACCAGCGTCCAGGCGTTGCCCTGGTAATCGACGGTCGACGTGCCGGCGCAGGTGGTGCCGGGGCCAGCGGCGCAATCGTTCTTGCCGGCCATGCTGACACCATAGCACTTTTCCTTGGCTTGCGCCGTGGCGGTGGAGGTGTGGGCGACGAGCGACGCGGCGACGGCGCCGACGATGGCAACGGTTTTCATGGTGGACATCGGGGTTTCCTCTTCAGACGTTGGGTTTTTCGTTGCGACAGGGCCGTTCAACCCTGCGGTGATCAAAGCTTGCACCGCGAAGCGGCTTCGGGCCAGTCACGGGCGCGTGTGTCACGCGTGCGTCAGCGTTCGTGCGATCCGTGTCAGCAGTGCAAACGCCTGAATCGATTTGAAATCAGGAGGTTGCGAAACATCCTGTGGTTCTGCGTTGCGGCAAACACAGCCTTCCAGCGGTGGAATGTTACACTTTCCGCGGTGCAGAGGACAGAATCCTGCAGCCTCGGGAGCGGTTGTAACATTCCGTTGCCCATGAAAAACGGCGCGCCGGGTGGGCGCGCCGTTGTCGGTTCTCAGATATGCCCCTGTTTCAGACGAGATCCGGCGGGGTCGCTTCCTGGCCCAACGACGCAACCACGTCGTCGAGCGACAGCACGCTGGTCTGCTTTTCGCCAAGCCGCCGCAGCGTGACCGTGCGTTCCTCGACCTCGCGGTGCCCGAGCGCCAGGATCACCGGCACCTTGCCAACCGAATGTTCGCGGACCTTGTAGTTGATCTTTTCGTTGCGCAGGTCCGCCTCGGCCCGCACGCCGGCGGCGCGCAGGGCCTCGACCACCTCGCGGGCGTAATCGTCGGCCTCGGATACGATGGTGGCCACCACCACCTGACGCGGCGCGATCCAAAACGGCAGCTTGCCCGAGTGTTCTTCGATCAGGATGCCGATGAAGCGCTCGAAACTGCCCAGCGTGGCGCGGTGCAGCATGACGGGGCGGTGTTTCGCCCCGTCCGCGCCCACATAAGTCGCGTCCAGCCGTTCGGGCAGCACGAAATCCACCTGCAGCGTGCCGCATTGCCAGTCGCGCCCGATCGCGTCGGTCAGCACGAATTCCAGCTTGGGGCCGTAGAACGCCCCTTCGCCCGGGTTCAGCTCGAACTCGCAACCTGCGGCAATCGTCGCGGATTTGAGGGCGGTTTCGGCCTTGTCCCAAACCTCGTCGCTGCCAGAGCGGGTTTCGGGGCGGTCCGAGAACTTGACCTTGAAGCTTTCGAACCCGAGGTCGCGATAGATGCCGCTGAGGAAGTCGATAAAGCGATTTGTTTCATCTTCGATCTGGTCCTCTCTGCAAAAGATGTGTCCATCGTCCTGCGTGAAGCCGCGGACACGCATTATACCGTGCAAAGCGCCGGATGGTTCATATCTGTTGCACGATCCGAATTCGGCCATCCTGAGAGGAAGATCGCGGTAAGACTTTAAACCTTGATTAAAAATTTGCACGTGGCAGGGGCAATTCATCGGTTTGAGCGCGTTGACAGCCTTTTCACGGGCGTGTTCCTCGTCCACCTCGACGATGAACATATGCTCTTGGTACTTCTCCCAGTGGCCCGAGGCCTCCCACAGCTTGCGGTCCACCACCTGGGGCGTGTTCACCTCGACATAGCCGCCGCGGCGCTGCTGGCGGCGCATGTAATCCTGCAGCGTGGTGTAGACGGTCCAGCCGTTGGGATGCCAGAAGACCTGGCCGGGGGCCTCTTCCTGCATGTGGAAAAGGTCCATCTCGCGGCCCAGCTTGCGGTGATCGCGCTTGGCCGCTTCCTCGAGGAAGTTGAGGTATTTCTTCAGATCGTCGCGGTTCTTGAAGGCCACGCCCTGCACGCGTTGCAGCATCGGGCGGTTCACGTCGCCGAACCAATAGGCCCCGGACACGCCCATCAGCTTGAAGGCGTCGGCGGGCAGTTGTCCGGTGTTTTGCAGATGCGGACCCTTGCAGAGGTCCTGCCAGTCGCCGTGCCAGTACATGCGGATCGGCGCATCCTCGGGGATGCGGTCGACCAGCTCGACCTTGTAGGGCTCGCCGTTCTGTTCATAGAAGGCCCGGGCGCGGTCACGCTCCCAGATCTCGGTACGCACCTCGTCGCGGGCGGCGATGATCTTTTTCATCTCCGCCTCGATCTGCCCGAGGTCTTCGGGCGTGAAGGGCTCGGCCCGGTCGAAATCGTAGAACCAGCCGTTATCCGTCACCGGGCCGATGGTGACCTTGGTGTCGGGCCAGATCGCCTGCACGGCGCGGGCCATGACATGGGCAAAGTCGTGCCGGATCAGTTCGAGCGCATGGGCGTCGTCCTGCAGCGTGTGAATGGCAATTTGCGCGTCATGTTCGATCGGCCATTGCAGATCCCAATGCTCGCCGTCGACCGAGGCCGAGATGGCCTTTTTCGACAGGGACTTTGAGATCGACGCGGCGACGTCGGCAGGGGTCACGCCCTTGTCGTAATCGCGCGCATTGCCATCGGGAAAAGTCAGGGAAATCTGGGTCATCTGCCCATGCTCCTCGTCGGTTCGGCGCCCACGGAACGCCCGGTTGCGGGTTATATGTGTGGTTTGCCTTTTGGCGGGACCGGAACCTTGTGTCAAGCTGGGGCGTTCGGAGGCGTTGATGACTGCGGGGTGAGACGGATTTGGCCGATGGAAACGAGCTTTATGGCAAGCTGACCGGCGACAGCGCGGGCGAGGCCTCGGGCCGCGAGGCGCGCAACGGGCTGCGCCACATGGTCAGCCTGTCGATGACCAAGGTGGCCGACGGTCTGATCGACCCCAAGCTGGTGCTGAGCTGGCTGTCGGGCGCGCTGGGCGCGCCGGCCGGTCTGACCGGGCTTCTGGTGCCGATCCGCGAGGCGGGGGCGCTCTTGCCGCAGATGCTGCTGGCGGGCTGGGTGCAGTCGATGGCGTACCGCAAATGGGCCTGGGTGATCGGGTCGCTGGGGCAGGGGATCGCCGCGGCGGCCATCTGCCTGATCGCGCTGACGATGACGGGCTGGGCGGCGGGGCTCGCGCTTTGTGCCGCCTTGGCGGTGCTGGCGGTGTCGCGGGCCTGCGCGTCGGTCAGCTACAAGGACGTGCTGGGCAAGACCGTGGCCAAGACGCGCCGCGGCGCGGTGTCCGGCGTGGCGGGCACGGTTTCGTCGTCGGCGGTGATCGTCTTTGCCGGTCTGCTGATGTCGGGGCTTTTGCAGGACAAGACCCCGCTTGTCGTCGCCGTCGGGCTGGCGGCGTTGCAGTGGCTTGCGGCGGCAGCACTTTTCTCGACCCTGGAGGAGGAGCCTTCGGAGGCGCGGCAGCCGCGCGCGCTGGACCTTTCGCCTTTGCGGAACGACCCGCAGTTCCGGCATTTCATCCTGGTGCGGGGGGCGCTGACGGTGACGGCCCTGGCGCCGCCATACCTGGTGCTGCTGGGGGACGGGCAACCGGCGTTGCAGGCGCTGGGCGCGCTGGTGCTGGCCTCGGCCGCCGCGTCTTTCCTGAGCTCTTATGTCTGGGGGCGGCTGGCGGACAGGTCGTCGCGCCGGGTGCTGGTGCTGTCTGGGTTGGCCGGAGGGGCTGCGATGGCGGCGGCGGTCGTGGCGGACCTTGCGGGCTGGACGCGGCTGCCGCTGGTCACCCCGGCCATCGTGTTCACGCTGATGATCGCCTATCACGGGGTCCGGCAGGGCCGGTCGGTCTATCTGGTGGACATGTCGCCCGGCGACGCGCGCGCCAGCTATGCCGCCATCGCCAACACCGCCATCGGGGCGCTGCTGCTGGTCACGGGCGTCTTGGGCGGGGCGCTGGCCATGGCCGGGCCACTGGCCGCGCTGGGCGGCTTTGCGGTGCTGAGCGTTCTGGGCGGGCTGCTGGCGCTGGGGCTGAACGAGGTCGAGCGCTGAGCGGCCCGTGACCGGCCCGGTTTCGGCTTGGCGCGCGCGGGCGACACGCTATGGTGGCGGCAAGCGAAGGAGCCGGCGATGACAGACATCTCTTATCTCGATGGCCCCGGCGGGCGGCGTCTGGCCTATGCCTATACCGAGGGCGCGGGGCCTTGCGTGGTGTTCCTGTCGGGCTACAAGTCCGACATGGAGGGCACCAAGGCCGTCCATCTGGAGGCCTGGGCCCGCGCGGAGGGACGCGCCTATCTCAGGCTCGACTATTCCGGCCACGGCCGGTCGGGCGGGGTGTTCGAGGACGGCTGTATCGGCGAATGGGCGGAGGATGCGCAAGCGGTGATCGAGGCGGCGACCTCGGGGCCGGTGGTGCTGGTGGGCTCGTCCATGGGCGGATGGATCGGCTGCCTGCTGACCCGGCCGCTGCGCCGGGTCGTGGGCTTTGTCGGCATCGCCGCGGCGCCCGATTTCACCGAGGATGCATTCTGGGCCGGGTTCGACGCGGACGAGCGCACGGCGCTGGCGCGTGACGGGCAGGTCGCGCTGCCGTCGGAATACGGCGATCCCTATATCGTCACGCGCAAGCTGATCGAGGACGGCCGTGAGAACCTGGTGCTGCGGACGCCGCTGCGGATGGATTACCCGGTCCGGCTCTTGCAGGGGACCGAGGATGGGTCGGTGCGGCGCGACACCGCGCTTGCGCTGCTGGACCATATCGACAGCCCGGACGTCCGGCTGACGCTGGTCAAGGGTGCGGACCATCGCTTTTCCGAGCCCGAATGCCTGGCGTTGATCGAAAGGGCCATCGCCGAGGTTGCGGGCTGACGCCGGGACGCTGCTGGCGGGGCGGGTCGCGTGCGGCCGATTGCGGGAGCGAGGGGCCAGCCCCTCGCGCTCCCCGGGATATTTGGGGATCAGTGAAAGCAGGGCGGCGGGACTTTGGGTTGGGACTGGCGCGCGGTTAGCGGACACGGGGTCGCCAGTGGGCCGCGTCGGCGCTTGAATTATCGCTTATCGGGCAATTCTGCGGGCGGCGTTGCATACGTTTGCAAACGTGCGCGGATCGGCTATCCTGACGGAGACTCGTAAGATGGGAGAGATGTCATGGCCGAGTGGCTGAAACGCGGCAAGCCGGAGACCGAGCGCGCCGAGGACGATGCGAAGACGCGTCTGGTCGTCGAGCAGACGCTGGCCGATATCGAGGCGCGCGGCGATGCGGCGGTGCGCGAGCTGGCGGCGAAATTCGACGGCTATACGCCCGAGAACTTCCGGCTCTCGCAGGGGGATATCGACGCGTTGATGGCCGAGCTCAGCGACCGCGAGCTGGCGGACATCCGCTTTGCGCAGGAGCAGGTGCGCAATTTCGCCCAGGCGCAGCGCGACTCGATGCTGGATATCGAGGTCGAAACGCTGCCTGGCGTGATCCTGGGTCACAAGAACATCCCCGTGCAATCGGTGGGCTGCTATGTGCCCGGCGGCAAGTTCCCGATGGTGGCCTCGGCGCATATGTCGGTGGCCACGGCCAGTGTGGCCGGGGTGCCGCGCATCGTCGCCTGTACGCCGCCCTGGCAGGGCAAGCCGAACCCGGCGGTGATCGCGGCGATGCATCTGGGCGGGGCGCATGAGATCTATGTGCTGGGCGGTATTCAGGCCGTGGGCGCCATGGCGATCGGCACCGAGACGATCGATCCGGTGCATATGCTGGTGGGACCCGGCAACGCCTTTGTGGCCGAGGCCAAGCGGCAGCTTTTCGGGCGGGTGGGCATCGACCTATTCGCCGGGCCGACCGAGACGATGGTGATCGCAGACGACACGGTGGATGCCGAGCTGTGTGCCACCGACCTGCTGGGCCAGGCCGAGCATGGCTACAATTCGCCCGCCGTTCTGGTGACGAATTCCCGCGCGCTGGCCGAGGGGACGCTGGGCGAGATCGACCGTCTGCTGAAGATCCTGCCCACCGCCGACACCGCCTCGGTCAGTTGGCGGGATTACGGCGAGGTGATCCTGTGCGACGGGCATGACGAGATGCTGGCGGTGGCCAACGACATCGCCTCGGAGCATGTGCAGGTGATGACCGACCGGGACGATTGGTATCTGGAGCATATGACCTGTTACGGGGCGCTGTTCCTGGGGCCGCGGACGAATGTCAGCAATGGCGACAAGGTGATCGGCACGAACCATACGCTGCCCACGAAGAAGGCCGGGCGGTATACCGGCGGGCTCTGGGTCGGCAAGTTTCTCAAGACCCATTCCTACCAGAAGATCCTGACCGACGAGGCGGCGACGCTGGTGGGCGAATACGGCTCGCGTCTTTGTATGCTGGAGGGGTTTGTGGGGCACGCCGAGCAATGCAACGTCCGGGTGCGGCGCTATGGCGGGATCAACGTGCCTTATGGCGAAGGCGCGCCTTACCGGGAGCCGGCGGAGTAGCGTCCAGGGCGGGAGCGAGGGGCCAGCCCCTCGCGCTCCCCGGGATATTTTTGGATCAGTGAAGGCAGGAGCGGTGGGAATGCGTGACGGGCATGCGGTGATGGCGCCGTTTTTCGGCGCGATGCGCGAGGGGGCCGAGGCGGGCCGGGCCGCGTTGTCGAAGGTGGCGGAGGGGGCGCTTTTCCGGATGTGTCATCCGTTCGGCGACCTGCGCGGGGCGGATGCCTGGTGGGAGGCGGCGATGGCGCCGCTGGCCGGCGCGCTGCCGGATCTGGAGCGGGTTGAATACATCCACATCGCCGGGCGCGACGATGCGGGGGCGCTTTGGGTCGGGTCGGGCGGTTACTATTGCGGGACCTGGGCGCGGCCCTGGCTGGGGATGCCTGCCACCGGACAGATCGCGCATCTGCGGTTTCACGAGTTCTACCGGATCGAGGAGGGCGTTTGCGTCGAAATGCAGGCGCTCTGGGATCTGCCCGAGATGATGATGCAGGCGGGTGTCTGGCCGATGGCGCCGCAGCTGGGGCGGTTCCTGCACGTGCCGGGGCCGCAGAGCAGCGACGGGCTGGGGCCGCATGACGGCGCGCGCTCGGGGGCGGCGCGGCGGCATGTCGTCGATATGCTGACCGCGCTCAAGCGGCATCCGTCCGAGGGCGGGCCGGAGGTGATGGAGATGGAGCGCTACTGGCATCCAAAGATGATGTGGTATGGCCCCGCGGGCATCGGCAGCGGCCGCGGGATAGAGGGGTTCCGCCGTCACCACCAGATCCCGTTTCTGAAGGGCATGCCCGATCGCGGGCAATTTGTGGGCGATATCACCTATCATTTCATGGCCGAGGGCGATTATGTCGGGGTCACCGGCTGGCCCAACATGATCCAGACGATCAGTGCCGACGGCTGGCTGGGCATTCCGCCCATGGGCAAACGTGTCACAATGCGCAGCCTCGATTTCTGGCGGCTTGAGGGCGGGTTGATCCGCGAGAACTGGGTGCTGGTGGATCTGCTGGACATGTACGCGCAGATCGGCGTGGATGTCCTGGCCCGGATGCGCGAGCTGGCCGCCATCCGACCCTGACCGGAGCGCACAATGGAGCAACGCATCAGCCTTATCACGCTCGGCGCACGGGATATCACCCGGCTCGCCGCGTTTTACGAGGCACTGGGCTGGCGGCGCGTCGAAACGCCGGAGGGGATCGTCGTCTTCGATCTGATCGGCCAGGCGCTGGGGCTTTATCCGCTGGCCGATCTGGCGCGGGACATGGGCCTGCCGGAGGATGGTCTGGGGCGCGGGGCGGCGACCTATGCCTACAACGTGCGCGACAAGACCGAGGTTGCGGAGCTGCTGGCGCAGGCGGAGGCGGCGGGTGCGCAGGTCTTGCAACCGGCGCATGACGTGTTCTGGGGCGGGCACATCGGTTATTTCGCCGATCCCGAGGGGCATATCTGGGAAGTGGCCTGGAACCCGTTTTCAAGTCTCGGCCCGGATGGGGCGTTTCGCTGGAGCGGATACTGAGCCCGAATGCCGGGCGCAGGTGGACGCTAAACGGGCGCGTCATTTCAGGCCGGGGGTGGACAGATCGACACGGGCGGCGTAGCGTTTGCACACGTATTCAATACCCGACTCTCTTTGACCGGAGCCCCCGTCATGACCCTGCCCAGAACCCCCTCCTTCCGCCTTGACGGCAAGCGGGCGCTGGTGGCGGGCGGGTCGCGCGGGATCGGGTTGGGCTGCGCCGTGGCCATGGCCGAGGCCGGTGCGGAGGTTACGGTGGTGGCCCGCGGTGCCGAGGCGGTCGAGACTGCCGCCGCCGCCATGCGCGCGGAAGGCTGGGCGGCGGCGGGCAGGGCGCTCGACATCACGGATCACGCGGCTTTGCGCGATTTCCTGGGCAAGGCGCCGCCGTTCGACATCCTGATCAATTCGGCGGGGCTGGCGCGGCACAGCCCCGCGCTGGATACCCGGCCAGAGGATTACGACGCGGTGATGCGGATCAACGTGCGCGCCGCTTATTTTCTGGCGCAGGAGGTGGCGCGCGGGATGGTCGGACGCGGCGGCAGCATTATCCAGATCTCGAGCCAGATGGGTCATGTGGGCGGGCCGGACCGGGCCGTCTATTGCGCCTCGAAACATGCGGTCGAGGGGATGACCAAGGCGATGGCCATCGAATGGGGGCCGTCCGGCATCCGGGTCAACACCGTCTGCCCGACCTTCATCCTGACGGACCTCACGCGGCCGACCTTCGAGGACCCGGAAAAGCGCGCCTGGATCGAAAGCAAGATCAAGCTGGGCCGCGTGGGCGAGGTTGAGGACATCATGGGGGCCTGCGTGTTCCTCGCGTCCGACGCCTCGGCGCTGGTGACGGGCACGTCGATCCTCGTGGACGGGGGATGGACGGCGGAATGACCGGGGACGTGACTCAATCGAGGCAGGCATGGCGGGACGCGTGACATCGCTGGATGTGGCGGCGCGGGCGGGCGTCAGCCAGTCGGCGGTCAGCCGGGTCTTTTCCGGCGCCTCGGCCAGCAAGAGCACCATCGCCAAGGTGCGCGCGGCGGCACAGGAGCTGGGTTACCGGCCCAACGTTCTGGCGCGGTCGCTGATCACCGGGCGCAGCCGCATCATCGGGCTGGTGGTGGCCTATCTGGACAACCCGTTCTACCCCGACGCCCTGGAACGTCTGAGCCGCGCGTTGCAGGACGAGGGCTATCACACGCTGGTCTTTATCACGCCCGAGATCGGCGGCGATCTGGACAGCGTGATCCAGCAGATGCTGGATCACCAGGTCGACGGGATCGTCGCCGCCAGCGTCGGGCTGGGCGACGCCTTGGCGGCGCGCTGCCGGGCAGCGGGGATTCCGGTGGTTCTCTTCAATCGAGGGCAGGAGGGGTTCGCGCAGGTCACCAGCGCCAACCGCGCCGGCGGGCGGCGGGTGGCGGAGTTTCTGGTGAACGCGGGGCACCGCCGGATCGGCCATGTGGCCGGCTGGCAGGGGTCGAGCACCGGGCAGGACCGGACCGAGGGTTTCACGCGCGCGCTGGCCGAGGCGGGCATCGCGCCGGTCGGCATCGAGCCTGGCGATTACGACCGCGACAAGGCGGCCCGCGCGGCGCAGGTGCTGGTGGAGCGCGGGGCAGAGGCGCTCTTTGTGGGCAACGACCACATGGCCTTTGCGGTGATGGATCACCTGCGCTTTGCCATGAAGCTCAAGGTGCCGGCGGACGTGTCGGTCGTGGGCTATGACGATGTGCCGATGGCGGCCTGGGCGGGCTACGATCTGACCACGGTGCGCCAGCCGGTCGAACGCATGGTCGAGGCCACGGTGGCCGCCATGCTTTCGGCCCTGGCGGGGGATGTGTCCATCGCACGTACGGAAATCGACGGGCCGCTGATGATCCGCGGATCGGCCCGCAAACGGCAGGAGACGGCATGAAAGGGTTCGACCCCAAGTTCCGGGATTTCCCGGACTATATCCTTGGTATCACACAGGAAATCTGGGAGGGGCGCGGGCTTGGCGACAAGATGCGCGCCTATTACCACCCGCAGGTCATCGTGCGCATGCCCGGCGGGATTTCCTTTGGCGAGGCGGCCTCGACCGCGGCGACAATGTCGACGCTGGTCGAGTTTCCTGACCGCGTGCTGCTGGGCGAGGACGTGATCTGGTCGGGCAATCCGGAGGTCGGGATGCTCAGCTCGCACCGGATTCTGTCGACGGCGACCCATGCCGGATCGGGCGCCTTCGGCCCGGCCACCGGCAGGCCGGTGCGCTACCGCGCGATTGCCGACTGCTATGCCAAGAACAACCAGATCAGCGACGAATGGCTGATCCGCGACAACGGCGCGGTGATCCGCCAGCTGGGCGGCGACGTGGTCGACTGGGCGCGCGAGAGGGTGGCGGCGTTCGATCCCGACACCCAGCCGTTCCGGCCCGAGGTCGACGTCATCGGCCCCTACACCGGCACCGGCAACAGCAACGAATGGGGCGAGGCGCTGGCGGATGTGCTGCGCCGGATCATGGCGGCGGAACTTTCGGTGATCCCGGCGCAATACGACCGCGCCTGCCATCTGGAATATCCCGGCGGGCAGACGGCGCATGGCACCGGCGGGGCGGATGCCTTCTGGCTGGGGCTGCGGGCGGCCTTCCCCTCGGCCGAGTTCGCGGTGCACCACCAGATCGGCATGGCCGAGCCGCTGATGCCGCCCCGCGCGGCGGTGCGCTGGTCGCTCACCGGGCGGCACGACGGCTGGGGCGCGTTCGGTCGGCCCACCGGCGCGCGGGTCCATGTGATGGGAATCACCCATGCGGAATTCGGGCCCAACGGCCTGCGCCGGGAATGGACGCTTTACGACGAGACCGCGATCTGGATGCAGATCCTGCAACACACCGGCTGACGCGGGCCGCATCACATCGGCTGACGCGGGCCGCATCGCGCGCAGCCGCCGACACGACAAAACGAGAGGTCCCGGATCGGCTCCGGGACAGGAGAGAGACAAGACATGACCCCCGAGGAAATGGCCCCCCGCATCGTCCGCTACGGCGAGCTGAAACCCTGCCGCACGGCCTTCATCGATGCCCACACGCCGGGCAGCGACCGGAAAGAGAACTTTACCATCATCGGCGGCGGCGTCAGCGAAAGCCCCGATCAGCATGTGCACATCGGCATCCCGCATGGCTTCAACATCGGGGCGGCGGGGCAGCCGCCGAAATGTCGCAATTCCTTGCATAGCCACCGCACCGCCGAGGTGTTCTTTGTCCTCTCGGGCCGCTGGCGGTTCTTCTGGGGCCGGCATGGCACCGCGGGCGAGGTGGTTCTGGAAGAGGGCGACATCTTCAACATCCCCACCGGCATCTTCCGCGGGTTCGAGAGCATCGGCACCGATTACGGGATGATCATGGCGATCCTCGGCGGCGACGATGCGGGCGGCGGCGTGATCTGGGCCCCGCAGGTGATCGAGGATGCCAAGGATCACGGCCTGGTTCTGGGAGAGAACGGCAGGCTTTACGACACCCATCAGGGCCAGAGCCTGCCCGACGGCGTCGCGCCCATGCCGCTTCTGACCGAAGAGCAATTGAAAGCCCTCCCCGAACCCACGACCGCCGAAGTGATCCCGGACTATGTGGCGCGCTACTGGGATATGGTGGCGCTGGCCGACCGCACCCCCGCCAGGGTGATCGGCGAAGCGGGGATGCTGCGCGACCGTCCCGGGTTCGAGGTCGATTTCATCACCCGTGCCTCGGCCACGGACCGGATGCACCGGCACGACCGCCCGTCGGTCCTGATGCCCGTGCGCGGGCATTGGCGCGTGACATGGGAGGGCGGCGAGACGGTTCTGGCCCCGGGCGACACGATGAGCGTGCCAGAAAACCTCGACCATGCCGTCGTGCCCTCGATGACCGGCGAGGCGGCGCTGTTCCATGTGGTGGCCACCGACGACCCCGCGGGCGCGACGTGGCAGGGCTGAGCGAGGCCACCCGCGGCGTTTATGACCGCAATGCCGAAGGCTACCACCAGAGCCGCAACCGCGACCTTTGGGAACGCGGTTGGCTGGACCGGGTGCTGGCGGATGTGCCGCCGGGCGGGGCCGTGCTCGACCTTGGCTGTGGCGGCGGCGCGCCGATCGGGGAATATATCGCCTCTCGCGGGTTCGACCTGACCGGCGTGGATTTCGCGCCGGCCATGCTGCGGCTCTTTGCGCGGCGGCTGCCAGCGGCGCGCGCGGTGCTGGCCGACATGCGCGCGCTGGCGCTGGATCGGCATTTCGACGCCATCGTGGGATGGGGCAGTTTCTTTCACCTGACAGCCGCCGAGCAGCGCCGCGCTTTGCCCGCCATCGCCGAGCATCTGAACCCCGGCGGGCGGCTCTTGCTGACTGTCGGCCCAGAGGCGGGCGAGGCGACCGGCCGGGTCGAGGGGGAGGCGGTGTATCACGCCTCGCTCTCCATCGCCGAGTACCGGGCGATCCTGTCGGATGCCGACATTGCCGTCGAACGCTTTGCGCCGAATGACGTCGAAAGCCACGGGCATAGCCTGCTCTTGGCGCGCCGTTCGGCAGTGCAGGGGGCGGCGGACGCCGAAAGACCGGATCGGCGATAATCTTTGCACCGCACCGGGGGTCCCCGCTTCCCTTCGGCGTGCTGTCTGATACCGTTGCGGGAAAGCGAAAAGCCGTCAGGGCAGGGGGCAACATGACCAGGATCAGAACAACCCACGTCGGCAGTCTGCCGCGCACGCAGAAGGTCGTCGATTTCATCTTCGCACGGGAAAACGGCACGCCCTACGACGCCGCCGAATTCGACGCGGCGATGACCGAGGCCGCGGCCGAAACGGTGCGCCGGCAGGTCGAGGCGGGGATCGACGTGGTGAGCGACGGCGAAACCTCGAAGATCAGCTACGCAACCTACGTCAAGGACCGCTACACCGGCTTTGACGGCGACAGCCCGCGCAACGCGCCCGCCGATCTGAAGCTGTTTCCCTCGTTCCTCGAGCGGCTCAGGAACGAGGGCGGCACGCCGAAATACGCCCGGCCCATGTGCGTGGGCGAAGTGCGCTCGAAGGGCCAGGGCGAGCTGGAAACCGATATCGCCAATCTCAAGGCCGGGATGGCCGCGCATGGGGCCGAGGCGGGGTTCATGAACGCCGCCTCGCCGGGGGTGATCTCGCTCTTTCTGCAGAACGCCTTTTACAAGACCCGCGATGCCTATCTGGCGGCGCTGGCCGATGCGATGCGCGACGAATACCGCACCATCGTGGGCGCCGGGCTGATGCTGCAGCTGGATTGCCCGGATCTGGCGCTGTCGCGCCACATGCTTTTCGCCGATCTGAGCGACGCCGAATTCGTCAAGATCGCCGAGGGCCACATCGAGGCGTTGAACCACGCGCTGGCGGGCATCGACCCCGCGCGGGTCCGGGTACACATCTGCTGGGGCAATTATGAGGGCCCGCATGTCTGCGATATCGACATGGACAAGGTCTTTGGCACGCTGATGCGGGCCAATGCGTCGCAGGTGCTCTTTGAGACGTCGAACCCCCGCCATGCCCATGAATGGACCGTGTTCCGTGACCGCCGGGCCGAGATTCCGGACGACAAGATCCTGGTGCCCGGCGTGATCGACAGTACGACGAATTTTGTCGAGCACCCCGAGGTGGTGGCCCAGCGGATCGAGCGGTTCACCGGGATCGTCGGCGCGGACCGCGTGATCGCGGGCAGCGATTGCGGCTTTGGCACCTTTGCGGGCTTCGGCGCCGTGGACCCCGAGATCGCCTATGCCAAGCTGGCGGCGCTGTCGGAAGGGGCAAGGCTGGCCTCGGCGAGGGTCTGAGCGGACATGACCGAACCCATCGTCTTTCTGCCGGGCATGATGTGCGACGCCCGGCTTTTCGGCCCGCAGATCGCCGAGCTTTCGCGCGATTACGCGGTGACGGTCGGGCCGATCACACAGGGTGAGCGGATCGAGGAGATCGCCTCGGGCCTGCTGGACGTGCTGCCCAAGCGCTTTGCGCTGGCGGGGCTGTCGATGGGCGGAATCGTGGCGATGGAGCTTTTGCGCCGCGCGCCGGACCGGGTCAGCCGCCTGGCGCTGATGGACACCAATCCGCTGGCCGAAACCCCGCAGGTCGCAGCCACCCGCGATCCGCAGATCGTGAAGGTGCGCGCCGGGCGCCTGGCCGAGGTGATGCGCGACGAGATGAAGCCCAACTACCTGGCCCCCGGCCCCTGGCGCAACGAAGTGCTCGATCTGGTGATGGACATGGCCCAGGCGCTGGGGCCCGAGATCTTCGTGCGCCAGTCGCGCGCGCTGCAGCGGCGCAAGGACCAGCAGGCCACCCTGCGCAAGATGCGCCAGCCGGCGCTGGTGCTCTGCGGCGCGCACGATGCGCTTTGTCCGGTCAAGCGGCACGAGTTCATGGCCGAGCTGATCCCTCATGCGGAATTGCGTGTGATCGAGGGGGCGGGGCATCTGCCGACGCTGGAACAGCCGGACGCCACCACCGACGCGCTGCGCGAATGGATGCGGCAGCCGATGGTTCTGCGCTGATTGGGGCGTTGTGCGGGCGGCGGTGGGCGGATTTTGAGTATTTTTGCCAAGAAGAAGCAGGGGGCGTGGCGCATCGTCGTTGACGTGGTGCGCCCGGGTGCTTAGGTGCGGGTCTGCGCGGAGGGCCGGACGGCCGCGGGCGGGCCCTTGGGCCGGTTCGAGGAAAGTCCGGACTCGCCGAAGCGCCGGTGCCGGGTAACGCCCGGGCGGGGCAACCCGACGGAAAGCGCCACAGAAATGATACCGCCAGCCGCCCGCGGCAGGTCAGGGTGAAATGGTGGGGTAAGAGCCCACCGGGGGGCTGGCAACAGCGCCCGCATGGCAAGCCCCACCGGGAGCAATGCCAAATAGGGACCCCGAGCGGGCTGATCCCCTCGGGGATATCGCCGCAGGGCCGCTTCAGCCCGAGGGGTCCGGGTTGGCAGCTTGAGCCGCGTGGCGACGCGCGGCCCAGAGGAATGGCCGTCGAACCCCGGGCTGCGGCGCGGGGGGAACAGAATCCGGCTTACAGGCCCTCCGCGCATGATTTTCTGGGGTCCGGCCGGTTGACTCGCCGCCGGGCGTGGGTAAAAGGGCGCTTCAAGGATTTCTCGGGGGCCAGCACCCCTGATGCAGGAGACACCCCATGGCGAAGCCGACCACCATCAAGATCCGCCTGAACTCGACCGCGGGCACGGGCCACTTTTACGTGACCAAGAAGAACGCGCGCACGATGACCGAGAAGATGACCGTACGCAAATACGATCCGGTCGCGCGCAAGCATGTCGAATACAAGGAAGGCAAGATCAAGTAAGATCGCCTGACAGGATTTCCAAAAGGCCGCGCGGGACCTCCCGGCGCGGCTTTTTGCTGTGGTGGGAACCGGCGCAAGCTCTGCGCGAAGGAGGGCATCATGACCGCAGCGATCCACCTGCGCGTGGCCGGGCGCGACGATATCGCCGCACTCGACCGCCTGTTCGAGCGCAGCTACACGCGGCTTTTGGCCGCCGATTATCCGCCGTAGGTGCTGGTCACCGCCGTCCCCCTGATCGCGCGGGCGCAGCCGGCGCTGCTGGCGTCGGGGCAGTTTCTGGTGGCCGCGCAGGAGGGCGTTATCGTAGGCGCGGGCGGCTGGTCGATGCAGGCGCCGGGCGGGCGGCCCGGGGCGCGGGGCGTCGGGCATATCCGCCACGTCGCCACCGATCCTGACTATCTGCGCCGGGGTGTGGGACGGATGCTGTTGCAGCAAGTGCTGTTTCAGGCGCGCGCCAGCGGGATGATGCAGATGCAGTGCCAGAGCACACTGACCGCCGTGCCGTTCTATCAGGCGATGGGCTTTGTGCAGCAGGCCGAGATCGAGATCGCCCTCCGCCCGGGCATCCCGTTCCGCGCCGTTTTCATGGTGGCGCAGCTTTAGGGCTTCAGGGCAGCGGATCGGCGGGATGGCCGTCGAGGTCGGTCCAATGTCTGGTGATCCCGTCGCGCCGCATGTCGAGCACGCGGTTGTCATCTGGATAGGTGACGGTATCGCCGCCGCTGCGGGTGCCGATCACCAGGTAGCGTACCGGGCCGACGGAACGGTTTTCCAGGCAATGGCCCGCCGGGTCGCCCGCACGGAACGTCGCGGCATCGCCCGGGCGCAGGATGTGTTCCGTCTCGCCCTCATGCAGGATCGCCTCGCCCGCCAGCATATAGACCATCTCGTCCTCGATCCGGTGCCAATGCTTGACCGAAGAGCGCGCGCCCGCCTGCAGGATTTCCACGAAAGCCCCGAACTGGGTCAGCCCGCCACTGTCGGAAAAGAGCAGCGCTTCGTAGGTTCCGATGGCGCCCGAGCCGCCTTCGCGTTTCACATCCGTTTCGGTGATGATCGGCATTTCGGCCCCTTTAATGAAAAAGGGCCGGTCGCTTGGACCGGCCCCCGTTTGACGATGTTACGCAGGATTACTCGCGGTTGCCGAGCAGCTGCAGCAGGAACATGAACATGTTGATGAAGTCCAGGTAGAGCCGCAGCGCGCCGAGGATGGCCGACTTGCCCAGCCATTCCTGATCGCCATGCACGGCATGTTCCAGGTATTCGTTCTTGATCGACTGCGTGTCATAGGCCGTGAGGCCGGCGAAGATCAGCACGCCCAGGATCGAGATCGCGAACATGATCGCGGGCGAGCCCAGGAAGATGTTGATGATCGAGGCCACGATCAGGCCGATGACGCCCATGATCAGGAAGCTGCCCCAGCCCGAGATGTCCTTTTTGGTGGTGTAGCCCCAGAGCGACAGGCCAGCAAAGGCGATCGAGGTCACCAGGAACACCTGCGCGATCGAGAAGCCGGTGAAGGCCACGAAGATCCACGACAGCGACAGACCCATGACCGAGGCGAAGGCGTAGAAGAACGTCTGCGCGCCAGCGGCGGACAGCTTGTTGATTGCCGCGCTGAAGGCGAACACCATGATCAGCGGGGCGAACATCACGATCCAGCCCAGAATGTTGGGTTGCAGCGTGGCCGGGTCGCGGAACACGCCCAGCAGTTGCGGGCTGGTGCCCACAGCCCATGCCACGGCGAAGGTCAGCAGCATGCCGACCGACATCGTGCCATAGACCTTGTTCATGTGGGCGCGCAGGCCCTCGTCGATCTGGGCCGCGCGTGCGCCAGAGACGCCAGCCGCCCGGATGGTGTTGAATTCCGCCATTAAAGCCTCCGTTTTGAACCTTTTCCCCGTCGGTTGACGGTTTGTGTCTCAGATATTGGCAAAGCCAACACGATTTTCAAGGCGAAGCGGCGGCATTCCGACCGAAATCGTCTGTTTTAGATGTACCAATTCCTCGGCGCATCCCAAACGGGCCTTTTTGCCTCGATTGTCGCCTCATCCGCGGTAATTCCCACGTCGCGCAGGGTATCCGCATCCAGTTTGGCCAGCGCGCGGCGTTGACGGGCCAGCGCGGCCCATGTCCGAAGCATCCGCGCCAGATCGAGGGGTTGCGGCATGTGGCGGGTGATTTCAACAAAGCTCATGATCTTATCCTTCACATATTGTGATGAAATGGGCGGTTCCCATGTTTTATGTTGATGGATTAACCTGACGGCGTATGATAAGTGAAACGAATGTTCATTAACGGACGTATCACGGAGTGTGATCAATGCGCAATCTCGACATCACCACGCTGCGGTCCTTCGTGGCGGTTGCCGAATCCGGCGGCGTGACGCGGGCCGCGGGGTTTCTAAACCTGACGCAATCGGCCGTGTCGATGCAGCTCAAGCGGCTAGAGGAATTGCTGGACCAGAAGGTGCTGGAACGGTCGGGGCGCGGGGTGGTGTTGACGCCTGCCGGTCAGCAACTGCTTGGGTATGCGCAAAAGATGGTGGCGCTCAACGACGAGATTTACGCCAAGCTGACCGCGCAGGAATGGGAGGGCGAGATCATCCTGGGCGCGCCGCACGACATCATCTACCCGGCGATCCCGCGTGTCATGAAGCAGATGCAGCGCGCCTTCCCGCGTGTGAAACTTCAGCTTCACAGCTCTTATACCTCAGATTTGAAGGCGCAGTTCGCGCGCGGTGGGGCGGATATCATCCTGACCACCGAGCCCGCGCCGGACCGCGGTGGCGAGGTGCTGCTAGACGTGCCGCTGCGCTGGTACGGCGCGTCCGGCGGGCAGGCGTTCCAGCAGCGTCCCCTACGGGTGGCTTTCAGCGGTCATTGCGCCTTTAGCCCGGGAGCGATTGCCGCTCTGGACGCGGGCGATATCGCGTGGGAGCTGGCCGTCAACGCCGATAGCGACCGCGCCATCGAGGTGACGGTAAGCGCCGATATGGCGGTCACCGCCGTGCTGGAGGGCCACGAGACGCCCTATTATGAACAGATCCCCGCCTCTGCCGGATTGCCCGACCTCGGGACGCAGAAGGTCGTGATGTACGCCGGCAACGGCCAGCCGCAGATCACCGATGCTCTGGCCGGTTTCCTGCGGCAGGAATTCGGCGTTCTGGCCACGGGCAAGACCGATCTGGCCGCCGAATGAGCCTCAGCCGATGGTGATGACGACCTTGCCGGTCGACTTGCGGCTGCGCAACAGCTCCAGCCCCTCGGCCGCCCGGTCGAGCGGCAGCACATGGCTGACATGCGGTTTGATCCGGCCGGCGGAATACCACTCCATCAGCGTCGCAAGCGAGTCGGTGACGACCTCGGGGCGGAAAGCCAGGTAGCCGCCCCAATAGAGCCCCAGCACCGAAATATTCTTGACCAACAGATGGTTGGCCTTGATCTGCGGCACCTCGCCGCTGGCGAAGCCGATGCTGAGAATGCGCGCCTCGGGGCGGCAGCTGCGGAAGGCGGCGGTGAATTGCTCGCCCCCCACCGGGTCATAGACCACATCCGCCCCGCCAAGCGCCTTCATCTCGGCGCGGATGTCCTGCGTGGCCGCGTCGATCAGCACGTCCGCGCCGGCGGCCTTCGCCGCCTCAAGCTTTTCAGCGCCGCGGGCGCAGGCCACGACACGCGCCCCCATGACCTTGCCGATCTCGACCGCGGTCAGGCCGACCCCGCCCGCGGCCCCGAGCACCAGCAGCGTCTCGCCCGGCTGCAGGCGGGCGCGATGCGACAGTGCGACATGGCTGGTGCCATAGGCGATCTGGAAGGCGGCGGCGTCGGTCGCGCTCATGTCTTCGGGCAGGTGCACGGCGCGGTTGGCGTCGAACACACCGTATTCCGCCAGCCCGCCCTGACCGCCGAAGACCGCCACGCGGTCGCCCTCGGCCCAGCCGGTCACGTCCCCGGCCACCGCATCGACGCGCCCGGCCACCTCCATGCCCAGGGTGAAGGGCAGGTCGGGCGTGTCCTGATAGGTGCCGTTCATCATCAGCAGATCGGCGAAATTCAGTCCGCACGCCTCAATCCTCACGCGAATCTGTCCGGTGTTGACGTTAGGTAAGCTAACATCAAGCAGCTCGGGCGGCTGACTGTGTGACGTGACATGAAGCGCGCGCATCGGCATGTCCTTTCAGGGGCGTTGACAGCCAAGGAATCCCACGTTTACCAATGCGCTGCAAGGCAAACCTCATGTGACGCGGCCGCCCGTGCGGCCGCGCGGCGATGCGTCGACTTCGCCACTGATTTACCAACAATTGTAAACAGAGCGCAAATTTCTTGCTTAAAACTTGCAATTCGATATAGCGTTAAGCATCAGTTAAGCGGAAATCTGCTAACGCACGGAAGTTGTGTGGCGATATTTCGCCTGAGTCGCTGTTGTAAGCAGTCGCACGGTCAAGAAGGATACGAAAATGGCCCATCCGGTTGATGTTCATGTTGGTAAACGAATTCGTCACCGCCGCTGGCTTGTCGGCATGACCCAGCAGCAATTGGCGGAGCGTGTCGGGATCAAGTTCCAGCAGATCCAGAAGTACGAAACCGGTGCGAACCGGGTCAGCGCGTCCCGGCTTTGGGACATCGCCGATGCGCTCGAGGTGCCTGTCAACTTCTTCTTCGAAGGGCTTGACGCAGAGCAGACGGATTCGTCGAAGGAAGGCGTTCCGGCGGACCTGCTGGGCGACAAGGAAGCGCTCGATCTGGTGCGGTCCTACTACGCGATCCCGGAAAACCAGCGCCGGCGTCTGTTCGAACTGGCCCGCGTTCTGTCCGACGTGGCTTGAGCCGCGCGCGCGGCTGAGCTAGCCATCGGTGCGCAGGAACGAAAGCACCGACCTTGGACGGACTGGAAAAAACTGACCTTCTCAAGATCGCGCATGCGCTGGCAGATGCCGCGCGTGCAGCGATCTTGCCGCATTTTCGCACCCATGCGCTGACTGCCGACAACAAGGACCGCGACGGCTTTGATCCCGTGACCGAGGCGGATCGCGCCGCCGAACGCGCCATTCGTGATCTTCTGGCGCAACACCGGCCCATGGACGCCGTGCTGGGCGAGGAATTCGGCACGACCGAGGGAACCTCGGGCCTGACCTGGGTGATCGACCCGATCGACGGCACCCGCGGGTTTCTGAGCGGCACGCCGACCTGGGGCGTTCTGATCGCGCTCTCTGACGAAAGCGGCCCGCTGCTGGGCATCGTCGATCAGCCCTATATCGGCGAGCGGTTCACCGGGGGCTTCGGGCAGGCGGACTTTGCCGGCCCGCATGGCACCGGCCCCCTCGCAACTCGCAAGACTGGCGATCTGTCACAGGCGCTGCTTTTCACCACCTTCCCCGAGGTCGGAACCCCGGAAGAGCGCGCCGGGTTCGAGCGCGTCGCGCAAAAGGTGCAGCTGACCCGCTACGGGATGGATTGCTACGCCTATGCCCTGCTGGCGGCAGGGCAGATCGACCTGGTGATCGAGGCGGGGCTCAACGCCTACGACATCCACGCCCCCATCGCGCTGATCGAGGCGGCGGGCGGCATCGTCACCGACTGGCAGGGCGGCCCGGCCCACGAGGGCGGGCAAGTCATCGCGGCGGCCAATACCACGGTCCACGCGCAGGCGCTGGCGCTCTTGCGGGGCTGAGGCGCGGAGGAAACGGGCAGGGGAACCGACATGCCGGAAACACTGATCCGCAACGCCCATACCGTTCTGACCATGGACGACGCGCGGCAAGAGCTGACCGGCGCGGATATCCGCATCCGCGACGGGGCGATCGCCGAGATCGGCGAGGGGCTGGAACCCGGCGGCGCGACCATCGTCGAGGCGGGCCGCTGCGTCGTGACCCCGGGGCTGGTGAACACGCATCACCACCTCTACCAGACGCTCACCCGCGCGGTGCCGGGCGGGCAGGACGCGCTGCTCTTCGGCTGGCTCAAGACGCTCTACCCGATCTGGGCGCGGTTCGGCCCGAACGAGATGTTCACCTCGGCCCAGATCGGCCTGGCCGAGCTGGCGCTGTCGGGCTGTACGCTCAGCTCCGATCACCTCTACCTCTATCCGGGCGGTGCGCGGCTCGAGGATACGATCCACGCCGCCGCCGAACTGGGCCTGCGGTTCCATCCGACGCGCGGCGCGATGAGCATCGGCGAATCGCAGGGCGGTCTGCCGCCCGATGCGCTGGTCGAGGACGAGGCGGCCATCCTCGAGGATTGCATCCGCGTCATAGACACCTTCCACGATGCCGCCCCGGGGTCGATGTGCCGGGTGGGCGTCGCGCCCTGTTCGCCGTTTTCCGTCAGCCGTGAGCTGATGCGCGACGCGGCCCTTCTGGCGCGCGACAAGGGGGTGATGCTGCACACCCATCTGGCCGAGAATGACGAGGATATCGCCTATTCCCAGGCGCAGTTCGGCTGCCGGCCTGGCCAGTACGCCGAGGAACTGGGGTGGACCGGGGCCGATGTCTGGCACGCGCATTGCGTCAAGCTCGACGGGCAAGAGATCGATTTGTTCGCCCGAACAAAAACCGGCGTCGCGCATTGCCCCTGTTCCAACTGCCGTCTGGGCAGCGGCATCGCCCCGGTGCGGCGGATGCGCGATGCAGGCGTTCCGGTGGGGCTGGGCGTCGACGGGTCGGCCAGCAACGATGCCGGATCGCTCATTGGCGAGGCGCGCCAGACCATGCTGTTGCAGCGCGTCGTCAACGGTGCGGATGCCATGAGCGCGCGCGAGGCGCTCTGGATCGCGACGCGCGGCGGGGCCGAGGTGCTGGGCCGCGACGATTGCGGCCGGATCGCGGTGGGGCAGCGGGCGGATCTGGCGCTCTGGGATATCGGCGGCATTGAGAGCGCGGGCAGCTGGGATCCGGCCGCGCTGGTGCTGGCCGGTCCGCGAAAAGTCGCGCATCTTTTCGTCGATGGGCGGGAAATCGTCCGCGATGGGCGGATTTGCACCATCGACCTCGAGAAAGCGATTCTTAGGCAAAATCGGCTAGCCCAGCGGTTGAGCGACCTCGTATAGTCGCCCAAAACCGGCAAAATCGGTGGAGCAGCCATGTTACGTCTCGGTCTTATTCTTGTGTTGCTTGCGGGCTGTGGCGGCCCTGTGGCGCATGTGTCGTCGCAGCAAAGCGCCGCCATCGCCTCGACGCAGAACAGCAGCATCAATTCCTATCGCCGCGCGGCGGGGCTGCGACCGCTGACGCAATCGGCGCGGCTTGACGCCATTGCGGCGCGCCACGCCAACGACATGTCCAGAAACGGTTTCTTTTCGCATGTCGGGTCGAACGGCAGCACCGTGGGTCAGCGCGCGCGGGCGCGGGGCTACGATTACTGCCGGATCTCGGAAAACATCGCCAAGGGCCAGAAAAGCCGCGATGAGGTCATGCGCGACTGGTACGCCCGGGACAGCCACCGCACGAACATGTTGCACGACGACATCAGGGAATACGGCATGGCCCGGGCCGAAGGGAACGTGTGGGTGATGGTGATGGGCCGCTCTGGCTGTCGGGGCTAGGCCGCGCCCTTGCAGCGCGCCCCGGCGATCCAGACGCCGCTGATCGCGCGGTCGTCGCCCATCATGATGGTGGGGAAAAGCGCCTCCCATATGTCACCCGCCCGCGCCGCCCGCTGGGCGATCGCCGGTGTCGAGGCCAGGTCGAGCGCGATGAAATCCGCCTCGGACCCCGGTGCCAGCGTGCCGATCCGGTCGGCGGCGTTCAGCGCGCGGGCCGAGCCTTCGGTCGCCAACCACAAGAGTTCGGCCGGATGCAGTGCGCGCCCGCGCAGCTGCGCGATGTCATAGGCGCAGGCCATCGTGCGCAGCATCGAAAAGGACGACCCGCCGCCGGTGTCGGTGGCCAGCGCGATCCGCTGACCTTCGCGCATCAGCCCGTCCATGTCGAACAGCCCCGAGCCGATGAAGGTGTTCGAGGTCGGGCAGTGCACCAGCGCCGCGCCGACCTCGGCCAGCCGCGCGCGTTCGCGCGGCTCGAGGTGGATGGCGTGGCCGTAAAGGCCGTTCGCGCCCAGCAGGCCGTGGCTTTCATAGGTGTCCAGATAATCGCGCGCCTCGGGATAAAGCGATCGGACCCAGGCGATCTCGTCGGTCTGCTCGCTCAGATGCGTCTGCATCAGGCAATCGGGTCGCTCGGCCCAGAGGCTTCCCAGCGCGGCCAGTTGATCGGGCGTCGAGGTGGGCGAAAACCGCGGCGTGATGACATAAGACAGCCGGTCCCGCCCGTGCCAGCGCGCCAGCAGCGCCGCGCTGTCGTCATAGGCCGATTGCGCGGTGTCGCGCAGATCGTCGGGCGCGTTGCGGTCCATGCAGGTCTTGCCGGCCCAGATCCGCATGCCCCGCGCCTGCGCCGCCGTAAACAGCGCATCCACGCTTTCGGGGTGAATCGTGCAATAGGAACAGACGCTTGTGGTGCCATTCTGAACGATCAGATCGAGGTAGAGCCGGGCCTGTGCTGTGGCATAGTCCGGATCGCCAAAGCGCGCCTCTTCGGGGAAGGTGTAGCTGTTCAGCCAGTCGATCAGCCGCTTGCCCCAGGACGCGATAATGGCGGTCTGCGGATAATGCGCATGGGCGTCGACGAAGCCCGGCAGCAAGAGCGCCGCGCCGTGATCCTCGATGCGCGCCCCCGGGTTGCGGGCGCGCAGATCGTCGGCCTCGCCCCGCGCGGCGATGCGGCCATCCTCGACCAGAATAGCGCCGCGCGCCGAATGCCGCGCAACCGCGGGTCCCGCGTCGAAGGGCGAGGCGTCAAAGCTCAGGGTCTGCCCGATATGCAGGGTCGTGTCGGTCATGGAAGCGGCCTTTTTCGTTCAATCTAGGCGGCCCGCCGCGCAAGGTAAATCGCCTCGGCCCCCTGTTGTCCCGGACGGCGATCCACTAAGGTCGCGGCAACGAGGCGAGGACGGGGCAAAGGGACGGCGCATGAGCCAAGACACCGAAACGCTGGCACCCGAAGAGACGGTCGAAGACGACGCCTATGCGCTCGACCGCAAGGCCGTCGCCGCCATCCTCTATGCCGTCGATATCGAGGACCGCGACCAGCTGATAGAGCTGATGGAGCCGCTGCACGCGGCCGACATCGCCGACCTTCTGGAACAGATCAACGCCTTCGACCGGCTGCGCCTGATCAAGCTTTACGGCAAGGAATTCGACGGCGACATCCTGTCGGAACTCGACGAGACGATCCGCGAAGAGGTGATGGGCATCCTCAGCCCGCAGGTCCTCGCCGACGCGGTGCGCGAGCTCGACAGCGACGACGTGGTCGACCTGCTGGAGGATCTGGAGGACGAGCGGCGCGAGGCGATCCTCGAGGTTCTGGAAGACAGCGACAGGGTCGCGGTCGAACAGTCGCTGACCTATCCGGAATACTCCGCCGGCCGCCTGATGCAGCGCGAGGTGGTGATGGCGCCCGAACATTGGAACGTGGGCGAGGCCATCGACTATCTGCGCAATTCCGAGGATCTGCCCGAACAGTTCTACCACATCGTTCTGGTCGACCCGCGTCTGCGGCCCGTGGGCAATGTCACCTTGGGCAAGCTCATGGCCTCGCGCCGCGAGGTGCTGCTGAAATCGCTGGTCGAAGAAATGTTCCATGTCATCCCGGTGACCCGCGACGAAGGCGACGTGGCCTATGCCTTCAACCAGTATCACCTGATCTCGGCCCCGGTGGTGGACGAGAACGAGCGTCTGGTGGGCGTGATCACCATCGACGACGCCATGGCCGTGCTGGACGAAGAGCACGAGGAAGACATCCTGCGTCTCGCCGGTGTGGGCGAGGAAAGCCGGCTGTCGGATTCGGTGGTCGAGACCACGCGGCAGCGCTTTCCCTGGCTGGCGGTGAACCTGGTCACGGCGGTGCTGGCGTCGCTGGTGATCGCGCAGTTCGAGGACGCGCTGGCGCAGATCGTGGCGCTGGCGGTGCTGATGCCCATCGTGGCGTCGATGGGCGGCAACGCGGGCACCCAGGCGCTGACCGTGGCGGTGCGGGCGCTGGCGACCAAGGACCTGACGGGCTCGAACGTCTGGCGCGTGATCCGCCGCGAGATCGCTGTGGGGCTGGTGAATGGGCTGGCTTTTGCGGTGATCATGGGGATCGTCGGGCTGGCGTGGTTCGGCTCGCCCGCGCTGGGCGGGGTGATCGCCGCGGCCATGGTGATCAACCTCGTGGTGGCGGGGCTGGCCGGGATCGGCATTCCGGTGGTGCTGGAAAAGATCGGCGTCGACCCGGCGCTGGCCTCGGGCGCTTTCGTGACGACGGTGACGGATGTGGTCGGGTTCTTCGCCTTCCTCGGGCTGGCCGTCGTGGTGCTTTTGTGACGGGGCCGCTCGTCCAGCCCTTGCGGCCTGTCCTCGCGGGGGCGCGGAGGTGACCGCGCTCGAGGCGGAGAAGGCCACCGCGCGCAAGGCCGCCTTTGCCCGGCGCAAGGTGGCGCATGCGGCGGATGCGGGCAACGTGGCGGGGTATCTCTCGGAGGTTCTGGCGGGCTACCGCGGTGTGCCCCTGGCAGGCTACATGCCCATCCGAACCGAAATCAGCCCGCTTGCCGCGATGGAAGAGGCCGCCGCCCACGGCCCGGTCGGCGTGCCGGTGATCCGCGGCGCGGGCCTGCCGCTGGACTTCTCGCGCTGGACCCCGGGCTGCGCGATGACCGATGGCCCCTTCGGCGCGCGGATCCCCGCCGTAGACGATATCTTCGAGCCCGAGATCCTCATCGTGCCGCTGGTGGCTTTCACCCGTACGGGGGGCCGTCTTGGCTATGGCGGCGGGTTCTACGATCGCACGCTGGCACGGCTGCGGGCGCGCCGCGCCACGCTGGCCATCGGCTTTGCCTATGCCGCGCAAGAGGCCGCATCCCTGCCGCTGGAACCCACCGACCAGCCGCTGGACCTGATCGTGACCGAGCAGGCTATCCTGACCCCCTGATCTTCTTCTTGGCAAAAATACTCCGGGGGAGGCCGCAGGCCGGGGGCAGCGCCCCCATTCCCGGTCAAAATCCCTCTTTGCTTTCGGACCGAAGGGCACTACCCCTCGACCCATGAGGATACTCTTTCTTGGCGATGTCATGGGCCGTGCCGGACGGCAGGCGATCACCGGCACCCTGCCGCGGCTCAAGTCCGACTGGCGGGTGGATTTCACCATCGTCAACGGCGAGAACGCATCGAACGGGGCGGGGCTCGGCGCCGCCCACGCGCGGCTGCTGCTCGAGGCGGGCGCGGATGTGATCACGCTGGGCGATCACGCCTTCGACCAGCGCGACATGCTGCAATTCATCGACACCGAGCCGCGCATCCTGCGCCCGCTCAACTTCGCCAAGCAGGCGCCGGGCCGGGGGGCGGGGCTCTTCAAGGACGGTCGCGGGCGCAGGGTGCTGGTCACGCAGGCGCTGGGCCAGGTCTTCATGAAGCGCCCCTTCGACGATCCGTTCTCGGCCATCGACACGGTGCTGCGCACCCATCCGCTGGGCGGTCAGGCGCAGGCCATCGTGGTGGACATGCATTGCGAGGCCACCAGCGAGAAGATGGCCATGGGCCATTTCTGCGACGGCAAAGCCAGCCTGGTGGTCGGCACGCACACCCATGTGCCCACCGCCGATGCGCAGGTTCTGCCCGCGGGCACCGGCTATCTCAGCGATGCCGGTATGTGCGGCGATTACAACTCTGTCATCGGCATGGAGAAAGCCGAACCCATGCGCCGTTTCATCACCGGGATGAGCAAGAGCCGGTTCCAGCCCGCCATGGGCGAGGCGACGCTGTCGGGTGTGATCGTCGACACAGACGACCGCACCGGGCGCGCGACGGCGATCCACATGGTGCGGCAGGGCGGTCGGCTGGAGCAGGCCGGGCCATGAAGGCTGCGCTGCCCTTCGCGGCGCTTGCGGCGATCGGTGCGGCCTGGGGGGCCACCCAGCCTCTGGCCAAGATCGCGGTCAGCGAAGGCTACCGTCATTTCGGTATCCTCTTCTGGCAGATGCTGATCGGCGCGGCGGTGCTGGGGGCGCTGACGTTCTTGCGCGGCAAGGGGCTGCCGCTGCGGCGCGACACGCTGTCCCTCTACCTCGTGATCGCGCTGATCGGGTCGGTGCTGCCCGGCATCGCCTCTTACACGGCGGCGATCCATCTGCCCGCGGGGGTGCTGTCGATCCTGTTGAGCACGGTGCCCATGCTCGCCTTTCCGGTCGCGCTGGTGCTGGGGCTGGAGCGGCTGCGGTGGCGGCGGTTTGTGGGGATCACCCTGGGGCTCGTCGGCGTGGCCCTGCTGATCCTGCCGGACACGAGCCTGCCCGACCCCGCGCAGGCGCGCTGGATCCCGGTGGCGCTGATCGCCTCGGCCTTCTACGCGGTCGAGGGCAATTACGTCTCGCGCTGGGGGACTTGCGGGCTCGACCCGGTGCAGGTGCTGGCGGGGGCCAGCGCGCTGGGCACGCTGATCGTGCTGCCGCTGGCGCTGGGCAGCGGCCAGTTCATCGACCCGCGCGGTCCCTGGGGGGCGCCCGATCGCGCCGTCGTGGCCAGCGCGCTGCTGCATGCCGGCGCCTATTCCGGCTACGTGGCGCTGGTAGGGGCGGCGGGCGCGGTCTTTGCGGTGCAGGTCAGCTATCTGGTCACGCTCTTCGGCGTGTGCTGGGCGATGCTGTTCCTGAACGAGGCCTACAGCGGCTGGATCTGGGCGGCCATGGCGGTGATGCTGGCCGGGCTGACCCTGGTGCAGCCGCGCCCGCGCGGTCTGCTTGTACCCGTGGCGGCGACAGGTCAGAATACCGCCGGAAACAACTGAAAGCAGCGACACAATGGGCGTTTTCGAGTTGAGCCAGACCGCGCAGGCGGCCATCGCACTGACGGTCGTCGCGCTGATGTTCGCGCTGTTCGTGCGGGAGGTCTACCCGACCGAAGTGGTGGCCATCGGCGGCGTGGCCGTGCTCTTGCTGACCGGCGTGCTTCCCTATGAGGCGGCGCTGAATGTTCTGTCGAATCCGGCGCCCTGGACCATCGCGGCGATGTTCGTCGTGATGGGGGCATTGGTGCGCACAGGCGCGCTCGACGCCTTCACCAGCTACGCCCAGGCCGCGGTCGGGCGCAGCCCCAAGACCGCGATGGCGGTGATCATGGTGGTGGTGATCGTGGCCTCGGCCTTCATGAACAACACGCCCGTTGTCGTGGTTATGCTGCCGATCTTCGTGCAGATCGCAAAGACCCTCGGCGTGGCCCCGTCGCGGCTGCTGATACCGCTCAGCTATGCGGCCATCCTCGGCGGCACCACGACGCTGATCGGCACCTCGACGAACCTGCTGGTCGACGGCGTGTCGCGGGCGCAGGGGCTGGAGCCCTTCACCATCTTCGAGGTCACGCCGCTGGCGGCGATCCTGGTGGTCTGGGGGATGCTCTATCTGGTCGTGGCGGGGCCGATGCTGCTGCCCGAGCGCACCAGCATGGCGGGGATGCTGTCGGACCGGTCGCGGATGAAGTTCTTCACCGAGGCGATCATCCCGCCGGAATCCAACCTGATCGGGCGCGAGGTGCTGGGCGTGCAGCTCTTCAAGCGCGACGGCGTGCGGCTGATCGACGTGATCCGCGGCGACGAATCGCTGCGGCGCAATCTCAAGGGCGTCACGCTGGAGGTGGGCGACCGTGTGGTGCTGCGCAGCCAGATCACCGAATTGCTGAGCCTGCAGCGCAACAAGGAACTCAAGCGGGTGGATCAGGTGTCGGCCAAGGAAACCAGTACGGTCGAGGTGCTGATTTCGCCGGGTTGCAAGATGGTCGGCCGCAGCCTGGGCGCGCTGCGGCTGCGGCGGCGCTACGGCGTCTATCCGCTGGCGGTGCACCGGCGTAACCAGAACATCGGGCGGCAGCTCGATGACCTGGTGGTGCGCGTGGGCGACACGCTGCTGCTGGAGGGCGCGCCGGACGACATCCAGCGCCTTGCGGCGGATATGGAGCTCGTGGACGTGGCCCATCCCACCGCGCGGGCCTTCCGCCGCAGTCACGCCCCGGTGGCGCTGGCGGCGCTGGCGGGGATCGTGGTGCTGGCGGCGCTGGGGGTCGCGCCGATCCTGGCGCTGGCGGTGATCGCGGTCGCGGTGGTGCTGCTGACGGGCTGCATCGATTCGGACGAGGCGTTTTCCTTTGTCGAAGGCCAGCTTCTGGCGCTGATCTTTGCCATGCTCGCCATCGGCGCGGCGCTGGAGGCGTCGGGCGCGGTGGCGCTGATCGTCGAGGCCATCGCGCCCTACATGGCGGTGCTGCCGGCGCCGCTGCTGATCTGGGCGGTCTACCTGCTGACCAGCGTGCTGACCGAGACGGTCAGCAACAACGCCGTGGCCGTGGTGGTGACGCCCATCGCGATCGGATTGGCGCAGGCGCTGGGGCTCGATCCGCGGCCGCTGGTGGTGGCGGTGATGGTCGCGGCGTCCTGCAGCTTTGCAACGCCCATCGGCTATCAGACGAACACTCTGGTCTACGGCCCGGGGGGATACCGGTTTTCCGACTTCCTGAAAGTGGGCGTGCCGCTGAATCTCAGCGTCGGGCTGCTCGCTTCCGTTCTGATCCCGGTGTTCTGGCCATTGTGAGGGGCGCCGTTTTCCGTGACGGAAAACGGTCCGGAATTTTTGTAAAATTCCGCGCGCGGCGCGCAGGACGGACACCGGGTTGAAGCGGATCGGCAGGGGGCTACGTTTCCGAACATCGCGCAAAGGTCTTTCGCCATGCCTCAGCTGGTTCGCCTCTACATTCGCCAATGCCTGTCGGGCTTCGGCATCGCGGCGTTTTTCGTCGCGGGCTTGCTCTATCTCGACGTGGCGCATCTGGGCCATCTGGTGCAAACCAGCCCCTTAGGCTGGGTGGCGGCGGCGATGCTGTGGGTGTTTCACGGCGCCCTCTTCGGCGCTGTTCAATTCGCCATAACCATCCTCGGCATGGCCGAGGACGACAGCGAATAAGCGGCGGGAACCACACCAACCGTGGGGTTATCTCATTCCCGAGGACCTGTATATACAGGTGGGCGCCAGGTAACCGGACCAGGGCCCGGACAGAGCCAGCTCCCTCGGAATTGCTTAAGGCCACCGGAATGCAACCATGTCACGAGAAGGGCAGAACCCGCCTGAGCCAGAGGTAATACGGTGCAGGGGCTTCGGCAAGGGGCGTTTGCAGCGATTTCCGACTTTCCGGCAGTCTTGTTTTTGTTCACTTTTCGTTCATAATTGCGGCCATGCGAGACAACCTCCAACCCGGCCAGCTTCTGGCCCGCGGCGTGTGCCGCCATCTGGCCAGCCTCGGCTTTTCGGTGATCGAGGAATTCGTGCCCGAACGTGGCAAGCGCGTGGACGTCATGGCGCTGGGGCAAAAGGGTGAAATCTGGGTCGTGGAATGCAAATCCAGCCGCGCGGATTTCATGGGGGATGCCAAGTGGCAAGGCTATCTCGACTGGTGCGACAGGTATTTCTGGGCGGTGGATCAGGAGTTTCCGACCGACCTGCTGCCCGAGGGCACGGGGCTGATCATCGCCGATGCCTATGACGCGGAAATCCTGCGCATGGCCCCGGAAGACAAACTGGCCGGTGCGCGCCGCAACGCGCTGATCCGGCGGTTCGCGGCGCATGCGGCAAGGCGTCTACACGGGCTGCGCGATCCGGATTTCGCAACTGTTTGAGGTGCGGATTTCGAGCTCGGGGTCCTTGCGCTGCGCTACGGCGAAGACACCCGCCCAACACTTGGCACAAGCCCGACCCGCGCCAGCCCGTGGGGACGGGCAGGCGCGGGTCGCGGCGGCCTTCGGCCTTGTTCCGCGACCCTCGTCAAAGGCTATGCTCGCGTGTCCACGGCGAGGGACATTTTGGGAGGGGCAGGCCAATTCGTCTGATCGGAATGACGCGGCCACCTCGCCTCAGCGGCGCGGTTTGACTTTGCGGGCGGCGTCGGCGGCGGCGCGGATCTCTTCCGCGATTTCCTCGGCCTCCTCGGGCGAGAAATCCATCGGCACCTCGATCTCGCCCGCGGCGATGAAGAGGCGCACCATGCCCTGGTCCGTGGGGCCGATCTGAAGATTGGCTTCGATGTCGCTTTCGGTGTTGATGCCCATTGGGTCCTCGCAAACCTGGGATGCGTCGGGATGACCGTGGCCTAGCCGCCGGATGCGGCTTTTGCAAGCGTGGGGCCGCTTGCGGGCGCCCGCGTTCGGTGCTTGAATCGCGTTATGAGCGTTGAATTGAAAGACCTGGGCCCCGGGGACGCCGCCTGGTTGGCCGATCAGCACGGCAGCGCCTATGCGCAAGCCGAAGGGTTCGACCAGAGCTTTGGCGTGTTGGTGGCCGAGATTCTGGCGGATTTCGAGGAAAACCGCGATCCCGCCTGTGAGCGGGGCTGGATCGCCTGGGAAAACGGCGCGCGGCTTGGCAGCATCTTCTGCGTGCGGCAGGACGCCGAAACCGCGAAGCTGCGGCTCTTCTTCCTGGTGCCCGAGGCGCGCGGCAAGGGGCTGGGCAAGCGGCTTTTGTCGGAGTGCATGAGCTGGGCGAAAGCGCGGGGATACAGGCGCATGGCGCTTTGGACCCATGAAAGCCACAAGGCGGCCTGCGCGCTCTATGCCGCGTCGGGCTGGCGCTGCGTGTCGTCCAAACCGGTGCGCAGTTTCGGGGTCGACCTTGTGGAACAGGCCTGGGAAACCGAGCTCTGAGCTTTGCGCCAAAGGGCTTGCAATCGAGACGCGGCGGCGCTATCCCGCCCGGGCGTGCCGCCTTAGCTCAGTAGGTTAGAGCGCTAGATTGTGGATCTAGAGGTCCCCCGTTCGAGCCGGGGAGGCGGTACCATCTTCCCGAATGTCGAATTCCGCCGCGCGCGTCTATTCCAAATCGATTTGCAGAGTCTGGCGCAGACGTCCGGTGGCGCGGTCGAAGATCAGGATCCGATCATCCGCCGTGACCACCGCGTACCATTCCGCCGCCTGGGTATAGGCCAGCGCCTCGGTGCCGTCGGGCAGGGTGATCACAGGCGGCAGGGGTGTGCGGGTTGTCTGATAGCGGATGACAATCAGCGCGAGGATGCCTAGAACCCCCGCAATCATCGTGGCGGTCAGGACCGTCACCAGCAACCGCAGGAATCGCAGATTGGCCGGCTCAGGGCCTTCGGAGTTTTCATCCATGTCCTCGACCCTCTGGCGCGTCGTGATCGGCGCTCATCCGCCATCGCGTCTTGATAAAGCCTTGGCCCGCGATGTGCCAGAGGCGGCGGCGCTGTCGCGCACCCGGCTTGCCCGGCTGATCGCAGAAGGCGCGGTTCGCCGTGGCGGCGAGGTGCTGGACAACCCCAAGGTCAGCGTGGCCGAGGGGGACGAGATCGAGATCACCGTCGAGGACGCCGCCGAAAGCCACATCGGGCCCGAGGATATCGCGCTCGACATCCTCTACGAGGATGCCGATCTGGTGGTCGTCGACAAGCCCGCCGGCATGGTGGTGCATCCGGCGCCCGGCACGCCTTCGGGGACGCTGGTCAACGCGCTGCTGCACCATTTCGGCGGGGCGCTGTCGGGGGTCGGCGGGGCCAAGCGGCCCGGCATCGTGCACCGGATCGACAAGGACACCAGCGGGCTTTTGGTGGTGGCCAAGTCTGACCGCGCACATCACGGGCTCGCGGCGCAGTTCGAGCGGCACAGCGTCATCCGGTCGTATCTGGCGCTGGTCCATGGCGTGCCCGACCCGGCCGATCCGCGCCTGCGCGGCGTGCGCGGGGTCAGCATCGAGCCCGGCAATGTGATCTGCATCACTTCGGGCCTGGCGCGGCACAAGACCGACCGCCAGCGGCAGGCGGTTTATTTCGACGGGCAGGGGCGGCACGCGATCACCCGCGCGCGGCTGGTCGAGACCTTCGGTTCGCCGCCGACGCTGGCGCTGATGGAATGCCGGCTGGAGACCGGGCGCACGCATCAGATCCGGGTGCACATGGCCCATGCCGGGCACGGGCTGGTCGGCGATCCGGTCTATGGCGGGCGGCGCAAACCGGCGGCCAAGGCGCTGAGCGCCGAGGCGATGGAGCGGCTCGCGGCCTTCGACCGGCAGGCGCTTCACGCCGCCGAACTGGGGTTCGACCATCCCGTCACCGGCGCGCCGATGCATTTCACCGCCCCCTTGCCTGAGGATATGGCCCAGCTTCTGGCGGCGTTGCGCGGGTAAGGCGCTGACATACACAGCACATGCGCGTGAGCGCGCTGACACAGGCCTGAAATCCGCCGCTGTTTGCGTTAACTTTTCTGTAACGGTTAGACACCGCAATGCTTGAAAGCTCCGCGGGGCGTCACTATCTGAATGTTAAGCCCTGTAACATCGAAGGGCCCTGACACCGAAGGGATTGGGACATGAGCAACTACGCAAATCTTCCGGCACCGTCTCCCGAGGCGGGACTGAGCCGTTATTTGCAGGAAATCCGCAAGTTCCCGCTGCTGGAGCCGGAAGAAGAATACATGCTGGCCAAGCGCTGGGTCGAAGAGCAGGACACCGAGGCGGCGCACAAGATGGTGACCTCGCATCTGCGGCTCGCGGCCAAGATCGCCATGGGCTATCGCGGCTACGGCCTGCCGCAGGCCGAGGTGATTTCCGAGGCCAACGTCGGCCTGATGCAGGCGGTCAAGCGCTTCGATCCCGAAAAGGGCTTTCGCCTCGCGACCTATGCGATGTGGTGGATCCGCGCCTCGATCCAGGAATATATCCTGCGGTCGTGGTCGCTGGTGAAGCTGGGCACCACCTCGGCGCAGAAGAAGCTGTTCTTCAACCTGCGCAAGGCCAAGTCGCGTATCGGCGCGCTGGAAGAGGGCGATCTGCGCCCCGAGCATGTCGAGAAGATCGCCACCGATCTGGGTGTGACCGAAAAGGAAGTCATCAGCATGAATCGCCGCCTGTCGGGCGGGGACGCGTCGCTGAACGCCACCGTCGGGTCCGAAGGCGAGGGCACGATGCAATGGCAGGACTGGCTGGAGGACGAAGATGCCGACCAGGCCGGCGATTATGCCGAACGCGACGAGCTGGAGGCGCGCCGCGCGCTGCTGACCCAGGCGATGGACGTGCTCAACGACCGCGAAAAGGACATCCTGACCCAGCGCCGTCTGGCCGAACAGGCGGTAACGCTCGAGGAACTGTCTGGCCAGTACGACGTCAGCCGCGAACGCATCCGCCAGATCGAGGTGCGCGCCTTTGAAAAGCTGCAAAAGCGGATGCGCGAGCTGGCCAAGGAACAGGGGATGCTGAACGGCGCCTGATCCCTCGGCGCACTGGCACATCCCACGAACGGGGCCCGGCGGCGGGCCCCGTTTCCTTTTGTGTCCCGGGGACGGCTGGCCTAGGGTCGCCCGCAGGGCCAAAAGGCAGGAGAGGCGACGTCATGACACAACCGGTGAACTGGGGCATTCTGGGCGCGGCCAAATTCGCGCGCGAACATATGGGGCCGGCCATTCATGCGGCGCGGGGCGGGCGGCTGGCGGCGCTGGCGACCTCAAGCACGGAAAAGGCCGCCGGGTTCCAGGATTTTGCGCCCGATTGCCGGGTGCATGACAGTTATGAGGCGATGCTGGCCGATCCCGGGATCGACGCGGTCTACATCCCGCTGCCCAACCATTTGCATGTGGAATGGGCCACCAAAGCCGCCGAGGCGGGCAAGCATGTGCTCTGCGAAAAGCCGATCGCGATGCGCGCCGCGGAAATCGACGAACTGATCCTCACCCGCGACCGGACCGGTGTTCTGTTGGCCGAGGCCTACATGATCGTGCATCACCCGCAATGGCAGCAGGCGCGCGAGCTGGTGCAGGGCGGGGCGATCGGCCGGTTGGTGCGCGTCGATGCGGATTTCAGCTATATGAACCAGGACCCCGACAACATCCGCAACCAGGCCGGTACCGGCGGCGGGGGCCTGCGCGACATCGGGGTCTATATCTTTGGCGGCGCGCGTTTCGTGACCGGAGAAGAGCCGAAGACGATCCTCAGCCACGACATCGACTGGGAAAATGGCGTCGACACCCGCGCGCATGTGACCGCGCGATTCCCGTCATTTCACTATACCGGCATGGTGTCGATGCGCATGGCCCCGTTCCAGGAGGTGACCTTTCACGGTACCGAGGGTGTGCTGCGCTTGACCACGCCGTTCAACGCGCAGGTCTACGATCAGGCCGAGATCGTTCTGCGCCACGCGCAGGACGGCATCCGCATCTGGCGCTTTCCGCGCGACAACCACTATGTGCGGCAGGTCGAGGCCTTCAACGCCTCGGTGCGCGGGGGGGCCGAGTATCCCTGTCCGCTGGAGTTCGTGCGCGGCACGCAGGTCATGATCGACATGGTGCTCGACGCCGCCGGTTGATCGCGGCGCGCGCCCGGTCGGGCGCGCGTCACAAGTCAGGCCGCGTTGGTGTTGGCCGGTTTCGGCTTGGCCGCCGCGGGCTTGGGGCCGGGCGCATTGGCGTCGATGAAATCGAGCACCAGCGGGCGGATGTTGTTGCGCCAGCTCTTGCCGGCGAAGATGCCGTAATGCCCGGCGCCGGGTTCAACGTGGCTCGCCTTCATCTCGTCTGGCAGACCGGTGCAGAGACCCAGCGCCGCGACGCATTGCCCGGGGGCCGAGATGTCGTCGTCGGCCCCTTCGACCGATTTCACGGCGACGCGGGTGATCTTGCCCATGTCGACCTTGTGCCCGGCGACGACGAATTCGTTCTTGGCGATCTCGCGCCGCTTGAAGATGCGGTCGACCGTCGAAAGGTAGAATTCGGCCGGCATGTCCATGACCGCCAGATATTCGTCATAGAACCGGTTGTGCGCGTCGTGGTCCGACGCCTCGCCCCGGCTGACGCTGACGATCTGGTCGTTGAAGGCCTTGGAATGGCGTTCGGCGTTCATCGACACGAACGAGGCCAGCTGCAGCATCCCCGGATAGACCATCCGCCCCACGCCCGGATACTTGAATCCGACCCGTTGAATCATCGTTTCCTCGAGCTGGCCCATGGTCACGCGCCGGCCAAAGTCGGTCACGTCGGTCGGCGTGGCGTCGGGGTCGATCGGGCCACCGATCAGCGTCAGGGTGCGCGGCTGCGCATCCGGGTCGAGCTCGGCCAGATAGGCCGTCGCGGCCAGCGTCAGCGGCGCGGGCTGACACACCGCGACCACGTTGGTGTCGGGCCCCAGATGGCGCATGAAATCCATCAGGTAGAGCGTGTAATCCTCGATATCGAACTTGCCTGCGCTGACCGGAATATCGCGCGCATTGTGCCAGTCGGTAACGTAGACCTCGCAATTCACCAGCAGCGACTTTACTGTCGAACGCAGCAGCGTCGCGTAATGCCCCGACATCGGTGCGACCAGCAGGATCTTGCGTGGCTGCTCTTCACGGCCGGAGACGTTGAAATGGATAAGATCGCCGAAAGGCTTTTCGACAACGGTCTGGATATCGACCAGATGGTCCTTGCCGTCTTCGCAGGTGAAGGTGCGGATGCCCCAGTCGGGCTTGACCACCATGCGTTTGAACGTGCGTTCCGTGACCTCGCCCCAGGCCGCCATCCACTGGAAGGCCGGGTTGGGAATCATCGACCAGGCCGGGTAAGAGGCCATCGTACGCGCGGTCGCCCCCAGCCATTGGTTGGTGTTCCGCATCGTTTCCATCAGGTCGTATGTCGCCATATAACGCATAGCGTACTCCTTTCCCCGGGCAAACCGGGCCAATTCGTCGCTTTGCCCCCCGACCGGAGCGACGTTATTCTGCACAGCAGCGAGAATAGGGTGGAACGAGAGAGATGACAACAAACGACGTCGCCGAAACTGAAAACCAGGCCCGGCTGGAGGCAAATCTGGCACGCGTCGAAGAGCTGTCGCAGCGTCTGGTGCAGGCCTTGACGCAGAAAAAGACGACCAACCCGGCGCTGCACGGCCCCGACCACACGCTTTATGCGAAGGCCGCGCAGGCCTACTGGGCCGAGATGATGCAGAATCCTGCCAAAATTCTCGAGCATCAGATCGAGTACTGGGGCAAGTCCGTCACGCATTTCGTCGAGGCGCAGCAGGCGCTTGCCAAGGGCAAGCTGCAGCCGCCCGAGGATACCGGCCCCAAGGACCGGCGCTTTCAGAACCCGCTGTGGGACGAGCATCCGTATTTCAACTTCGTCAAGCAGCAGTATCTGATCAGCTCCGAGGCGATCAAGGAAGCGGTCAACAAGATCGAGGACCTGGACGAGAAGGAAAAGCGCCGCCTGCGGTACTTTGCCCATCAGGTCGTCGACATGTTCGCGCCGACGAACTTTCTGGCCACCAACCCCGACGCGCTGATGAAGGCCGTCGAGACCGACGGCGAGAGCCTGGTCAAGGGGATGGAGAACCTCGTCGCCGATCTGGAGGCCAACAACGGCGAGCTGGTCGTGCGGCTGGCCGACGACAAGGCCTTCGAGATCGGCGAGAACATCGCCACCGCGCCGGGCGAGGTCGTCTATCGCAACCGGATGATGGAGCTGATCCAGTATCACCCCACGACCGAAAAGGTGCACGAGACACCGATCATCCTGTTCCCGCCGTGGATCAACAAGTTCTACATCCTCGATCTGAAACCGGAAAACAGCTTCATCCGCTGGGTGCTGGATCAGGGCTACACGCTCTTCGTGGTCAGTTGGATCAACCCGGACGAGGCGTATCGCGACGTCGGGCTCGAGGAATATATCGAAGAGGGCTACCTGACCGCGCTCGACGAGGTGAAGTCGATCTGCAAGGTCGATAAGGTCAACGCCATCGGCTATTGCATCGCGGGCACGACGCTGTCGCTGACGCTGGCGCTGCTGAAGGCGCGCGGCGACAAGTCGATCAAATCCGCCACCTTCTTTACCACTCTGACCGATTTCAGCGATCAGGGCGAATTCACTCCCTTCCTTCAGGACGATTTCATCGACGGGATCGAGGAAGAGGTGAACGAAAAGCACATGCTGCCCAGCTTCCTGATGGCGCGGACGTTTTCGTTCCTGCGGTCCAACGACCTGATCTACGGGCCTGCCATCAAGAGCTACATGATGGGCGAAACGCCGCCCGCGTTCGATCTGCTATACTGGAACGGGGACGGGGCGAACCTGCCTGCCAGGATGGCCATTCAGTATCTGCGCGACCTCTGCCAGTCCAACAGGTTCGCCGAAGAGGGGATCGAGTTCTTTGGCGAGACGCTCAAGCTGTCGGATGTGGACGTGCCGCTGATGTCGATCGCCGCCGAGACCGACCACATCGCGGCCTGGAAGGATTGTTATCGCGGCGTTCAGATGATGGGGTCCAAGAACAAGACCTTCGTGCTGTCGGAATCCGGCCACATCGCCGGCATTGTGAACCCGCCCAGCAAGAAGAAATACGGCCACTACCTGAACGACGATCTGTCGCTCGCCCCCGACGACTGGCAGGCCGGGGCCAGCTATACCGAAGGCTCGTGGTGGCCCACCTGGGAAGCCTGGATCAAAAAGCGTTCCGGCAAGAAAGTCGACGCCCGCGAGCCCGGAGATTCGGCCCATCCCCCCCTCGCACCGGCCCCCGGCACCTATGTGCGGGTCAAGGCGGCCAAGCAAAATCAGTGAGTTAAGTCCCTTTCGGACATTTTTGCCGCGGCGCAGCATTTTCCCTTGAAATGCTGCGCTGCAGCGTGCATATTGTCGTCAGAACAACACAACGCGGGACGCTCCCGCGAAGCACCCGAAAGGAACTTGAAATGGCAAAGACCCAAGATTTCACCGCAGTCATGAAAGACATGATGGGCGCATTCCCCGTGGACACCAAAGCCATGGACGACGCGTTCAAGACCACTGCAACGCTGAACGAAAAGCTGAGCCACGTTGCTCTCGAAGCGGCTGAAAAGTCGACCGAGATCTCGGCCAAGTGGACCAAAGACACGCTCGCCAAGATCGCCGACATGTCGAAAGCAAAGGCAGACCCGGCCGACTACGCCAAGGCGATGACCGACTTCGCATCGGCTCAGGCCGAAGTGGCAGCCGAAAACATGGCCGCCTTCGCCGAAATCGCCAAGAAGGTTCAGATGGACACCGTCGAACTGATGATGGCAGCCGGCAAGGACATGTCCGAAGACGCGACCGCAGCCGTCAAGAAGGCAACCGCCGACGTGACCACGGCCGCCAAGAAAGCCGCAACCGCCAAGTAAGGCGGCTGGCTTCTGGCCAACCGATACGGATTTGCGCGCTCTCCTCCCAAACTGGCGCAACCGCTAGGCGGGTTCTTCGGAACCCGCCTTTTTCTTTTGCGCAGGTCAGTTCTGCGGACAAGGCCACTACGGTTCCCGGCATCGCGAAGAGTCGGCAACCATCATGACCCATGTTAAGTTCGCGACAGAATGGCGGGCTGGAGAAAAGCATGAGGATCGCGGTGATGGGGGCAGGTGCTCTCGGAGGTTACTTCGGCGGGCGTCTGGCCGCTGCGGGTAACGATGTGGCTTTGATCGCTCGCGGGCCACATCTTGCGGCGATCCGCGAGCGGGGATTGAAGATACGAAGCCCGCGTGGCGACCTGCACCTGCCCGAGATGGCAGCGACCGACGATCCGGCCACGGTCGGGCCGGTCGATGTGATCCTGTTCATGGTCAAGAACTACGACGTCGAAAGCGGGGCGCGGGCGATTGCGCCGATGCTTGGGGCGGAAACGATGGTGATCACCTGCCAGAACGGGGTCAGCGCCCATCAACGACTGGGCGCTGTTATTGGGGCCGGGCGCGTCGTTCCGGGTGTGGCGCGCATCCCGGCCGATGTGCCAGAGCCCGGTGTCATCAACCACTCGGCCATGTGGGACGGTCTTTCGTTCGGCGAAACGGACGGCCGGGTGACATCCAGGATCGTACGGTTCCGCGATGCGCTGCGCGAGGCGGGGGCGACGGCTGTGGTCCCTGAGAACATTCTTCACGACCTTTGGCAGAAGTTCATCTCGCAGGCCGCGCTCGCCGGCCTGACGACGCTGACGCGGCTCGACATCGGTCCGCTGCGTAGCAATCCGGACAGCCAGGCGCTGTTCCTTGCCGCGATGCACGAAACCGAACGGGTCGGCCGTGCCGTAGTGCCGGACCTTCCGGAGGGGATGGTCGAGATCGCCTGGAAGAACCTCGACAACCTGCCCGACACGATGCATGCCTCAATGCTCGACGACCTGAACGCCGGTAAGCGGCTCGAGGTCGACTACCTGAGCGGGGACGTGGTGCGTCTGGGGCGCGAGCACGGGGTTCCGACCCCGATCCACGAGGTGTTCCGCGCAGCACTCCAACCCTTCAAGAACGGGTGTCCTGGAACGGCTTCCTCGATTGCGATCTAGTCCAGTCCCACGGCCATGGCCCCCATAGCGCCGCGCGCCCCAGTGATGCCTCAGAATTTGGTGAACCGTGCGTCGGGCCACATTGTCCCGTGCCGCACCCTCAGGCTTTTCTTTTTTGCAGCGACAGCATAAGCTTTGCTGCACCGCTGCATTCTTGGGAGGGAACCCGTGGCTGAGACCGAGAAACCCCTGCTGATCAAGCGCTACGCCAGCCGCCGGCTCTACAACACCGAAACCAGCGATTACGTCACGCTGGAGGATATCTCGGGGTTCATCCGCGACGGGCGCGAGGTCAAGATCGTCGATCTGAAATCCGGCGACGACCTGACCCGCCAGTATCTGCTGCAGATCGTCGCCGATCACGAAAGCCGCGGCGAATCGGTGCTGCCGATCAACGTGCTTACAGATCTGGTGCGCAGCTATACCACCCAGGCCACCAGCGTGGTGCCGCAGTTCCTCGCCGCCAGTTTCGAGATGTTCCGCGACGGCCAGTCGAAATGGGTCGAGAACATGAACCAGATCAACCCGATGGCCAAGATCCCCGGGTTCGAGGCGATGCAGGCCCAGCAAGAGGCCTTTCTCAAGGCGATGACCGCCGCGATGCCGGGCAAGACCTCCGCCCCCGACGCCGAGGGCGGCGAGGGCGAGGATCTCGATGCGATCAAGAAACAGCTGGCCGAACTTCAGACCAAGCTGAACAAGATGGGCAAATAACCCGGCTAGACGCCGATCCGGTCGCGCATCGCGTACCAGCTCATCGCCAGCGCCAGCAGAGGCGTGCGCAGCGCCGCACCTCCGGGGAAGGGCGTGGCCGGGATCGCCGCCATCGTGTCGAACCCCTCCGACCGGCCGCGGATCGCCTCGGCCATCAGCTTGCCCGCCTGCACCGCATTGCCCACGCCGTGACCGGAATAGCCCGAGGCGCTCAGGATGTTGGCCGCGGGCCGGGTGAGGTAGGGCATCCGCTTCATCGTAATCGCCAGCGTGCCGCCCCAGGCATAGTCCAGCGCCACATCACGCAGCGCCGGAAAGACCGTCAGCAGGGGTTTCGACACGACCGCGCGGATGTCGCGCGGAAAGCGGTAGCCATAGCTCTCGCCGCCGCCGAACAGCAGGCGCTTGTCATGGCTGAGGCGAAAGTAATTCACCACGAACCGCGAATCCGCCACCGCGACGTCGCGGGTCAGCACCTCTGCCGCGCGCGTGCCCAGCGGCTCGGTGGCGACGATGAAATTGTTGATCGGCATGACGCGCGCCGCCACCCGGCGGTTCAGCCCGCCCAGATAGCCGTTGCAGGCCAGGATCAGATGGTCCGCGCGCACCCGCCCCGCATCGGTGCGTATGACGATCTCGCGGCCCTCTTCGATGTGATGCACATGCGCCCGCTCGTGAATACGCGCCCCGGCCGCCGCAGCCGCCCGCGCCAGCCCCAGCGCCAGGCGCAGCGGATGCAGATGCGCCGCCCCCATGTCCAGGATCCCGCCCCGGTAATCCGGCGATGGGCAGAGCGCGTGAAAGGCCTCGCGGTCCAGAACCTCGATCGCCTCATAGCCGTACCGCTCGCGCAGGTGATCCGCGTAGTCGTGCAGCTCCCGGACCTCGGCCTGGCTCGACCCGGCCCAGGCCACGCCATCCTTCAGCTCACACGCGATACCGTGCCGCTCGATCAGCCCGCGCACCAGCGCCTTGGCGTCGTCGCCCATCTGCCAAAGCCGCCGCGCCGCCTCCGGCCCGGCCATCCTCTCCAGCGCCATCTGGTCGACCCGCTGGCCCGACCCCAGCTGCCCGCCGTTGCGCCCCGATGCGCCAAAGCCCACCCGATGCGCCTCGAGCAGCACAACGTCCACGCCCGCCTCCGCCAGATGCAGCGCCGCCGACAGCCCGGTGTAGCCGCCTCCGACGATGCACACATCCGCCCGCGTCTCTCCGCCGAGCGGCGGAAAAGGGGCCAGCGGCTCGGCAGTCGCCGCATACCAGCTGTCGGGATACTCCCCCCGCCGGTCATTGGAAAACAAAAGGTCCAATGAGGCCCCCATGTTTCATTGATCCATAAATATCCCGGGGGGTCCGGGGGGCTGGCCCCCCGGCGCCCGCCAGAAGGCTCAGACGTTCAACAAAAGATGCTCCCGCTCCCAGGGCGAGATCACCGACAGGAATTCTTCGTATTCGGTGCGTTTCACGATCGAATAGACCCGGGCGAAGTCCGGCCCCAGCAGCTCGTGCAACGGCGCCGCCGCGTCGAAAAGATCGAGCGCCTGGCCCAGCACCCGCGGGATATCGCCTTCGCCCTCATAGGCATCGCCGCGGAACTGCCTGGACGGGCGGCGTTCCTCCATCAGCCCCAGATAGCCGCAGGCCAGCGACGCCGCGATCCCCAGATAGGGGTTGCAATCCATCCCCGCCAGCCGGTTCTCGACCCTTCGGCTTTCGGGGCCGGACAGCGGGATGCGGATGCCCGTGGTGCGGTTGTCGCGGCCCCACTCCAGATTGATGGGGGCTGCGTGATCCTTGACGTAGCGCCGGTAGCTGTTGACGTAGGGCGCCAGCATGGCGATCACCGAGGGAAGATGCGTCTGCAGCCCGCCGATGAAGTGAAAGAACGCATCCGTCTCGCCGCCCTGCGGCCCCGAGAAGATGTTGCGCCCGGTCTCAAGATCCAGCACCGAATGGTGGATATGCATCGCGCTGCCGGGCTCGTCGGCAATGGGCTTGGCCATGAAGGTGGCAAAGCAATCGTGCCGCAGCGCCGCCTCGCGGATCAGCCGCTTGAAATAGAACACCTCGTCGGCCAGTTTCACCGGGTCGCCGTGGCGCAGGTTGATCTCCAGCTGCCCTGCGCCGCCTTCCTGTGTGATGCCATCGATCTCGAAGCCCTGGGCTTCGGCGAAATCGTAGATGTCGTCGATCACGGGGCCGAATTCGTCCACGGCGGTCATCGAATAGGCCTGCCGCGCGGCGGCGGGCCGGCCCGAGCGGCCCATCATCGGCTCGATATCCTTGGCCGGGTCGATGTTGCGTGCGACCAGAAAGAACTCCATCTCCGGCGCCACGACCGGCTTCCAGCCTTGCGCGTGGTAAAGCTCGCATACCCGTTTCAGCACGTTGCGCGGCGCGTAAGGCACGGGCCGGCCCTTGCGGTCGTAGGCGTCGTGGATCACCTGCAGCGTCCAGTCGCCGGTCCAGGGCGCGGCCGTCGCCGTGCTCATGTCCGGCTTCAGCTGCATGTCGCGCTCTATGAATCCTTCGTCTTCGTCCGCGGCCTCGCCCCAATCGCCGGTGATGGTCTGAAAGAAGATCGAATCGGGCAGGTAGAAATACTGCTGCCGCGCGAATTTCGACGCAGGCACCGCCTTGCCGCGCGCGATGCCCGGCAGGTCCGAGATGATGCATTCCACCTCGTCGAGCCGCCGGTTTTCCAGAAACGCCAGCGCCGGGGCCGGCAGGTTGCTCATCCAGTCGTCGCTCATGCGATGCGCCTTTCGGTAAAGAACCGCGCGAACATCGCGGCCAGCTTTTCGCTGTCTGTGGGCGTGTCCAGCGCGCGCAGCGCCGCTTGCCGCTGCTCTTCGGGCACGACGCCGGGGGCGCGCACCTCCAGCAAGCCTTCGATATAGGTCCGGTCGATCTCCGGATGTGGCTGAATGGTGAAGATCCGGTCGTCGTAAAGCAAGGCCGCATTGGCGCAGAAATCGGTCGAGGACACAACCTCCGCGCCCGTGGGCAGCTCGACCACCTGGTCCTGATGCCAGGCATTGAGCGTCACCTGCCCGCCGTTAATCGGATAGCTGACCGCGCCAACCGACCAGCCGCCCTTGAATTTCTCGACCCGTCCGCCAAGCGCCTGCGCGATGATCTGATGCCCAAAGCACACTCCGATCATCGGCAGCCGCGCAGCATGGATGTCGCGGATCAGGGCCTCCAGCGGCGGGATCCAGTCGTGATCCTCGTAGGCGCCGAATTTCGAGCCGGTGATCAGCCAGCCTTCGGCCGCGTCGGGGCCAGCGGGGAAGACCCCGTCGCACACCGCGTAATTGTCAAAACTCAGACCGCGCCCCGAAAGGAACCGCGCGAAGATCTCGGGGTAGTCGCCGTTTATGGGGACAAGCGTCTCCGCCACATGGCCGGTCTGCAGGATCCCGATTTTCATGGTTCACCAGATGGTTGATATGGGGTGTAGGTATGAGGACAGGGCGGGGCGGACAAGGGTGTCACACCGTGTCGAGATAGATTTCCACCTGCTCGGGGGGCTCCAGCTCGGCCATGTAGAAGACCTCTTGCCGTTTGGTCAGCACCAGGTTGCGGATCAGCTCGTCGGGGAAGAGGCGCGCCACGATGGCGCTCTGCTCAAAGGCATCGATGGCCGTGCTCCACGACGCCGGAATGCGCGGCAGGTCCAGCGCATAGGCGTTGCCGGTGATCGGTTCGGGCGGCTCGGCCTTGTCCTCGATCCCGTTCAGCGCCGCGCCCAGAATGGCTGCCAGCATCAGATAGGGGTTCACGTCGCCGCCTGCGACGCGGTGCTCGATCCGACGCGCGGCTGGGTTGCCGCTGGGCACCCGGATCGCCGCCGTGCGGTTCTCGTAGGCCCAGCAGATGCCGGTGGGCGCGTGGCTTTCGGGCACCAGCCGGTCGTAGGAATTGAGATGCGGGGCGAAGATCAGCGCGCTGTCGTACATCGCCTCGATACAGCCGCCGACCGCGTGGCGCAGCGCATCCGTCCCGCGCGGCCCGCCATCGTCGAAGATGTTGCGGCCCTCGGAATCCAGCACGGAAAAATGCGTGTGCAGCCCCGATCCCGGATAATCCTGATAGGGCTTGGCCATGAACGAGGCGGCAAAGCCATGCCGCCGCGCCAGCCCCTTGACCAGCATCTTGAACAGCCAGGCATCGTCAGCCGCGCGCAGGGCGTCGTCCTGATGCATCAGGTTGATCTCGAACTGGCCCAGCCCGGCCTCGGAAATGGCGGTGTCGGCGGGGATGTCCATCGCCTCGCAGGCGTCGTAGAGATCGGTGAAGAACGTGTCGAAGGCATCCAGCGCCCGGATCGACATGACCTCGGCGGCCTTGCGCCGCTTGTGGCTGCGCGGGCTGATCGGCACCTGAAGGTTCTTGCCGCTGTCGTCGATCAGAAAGAACTCCAGCTCGACCGCGACCACCGGGGTCAGACCGGCGTTCCTGTAGCGCGCGACAACCTGGCGCAGCGCATGGCGCGGGTCGCCGTCATAGGGGCGGCCATCGTCGCGGAACATCCAGATCGGCAGCAGCGCCGTCGGCGCCTCGAGCCAGGGCATCGGCACGAATCCCCGGTCGGTGGGCCGCAGCACGCCGTCGCGGTCGCCGCTGTCGAAGACCAGCGGGCTGTCGTCGATATCCTCGCCCCAGATGTCGAGGTTCATCACCGACAGCGGAAAACGGGTGCCGTCCTCGACCACCTTGTCGGCAAAGCGCGCGGGCACCCTCTTGCCGCGCGGCTGACCGTTGAGGTCGGCGGCGGCGACGCGGATCGTGCGCACCTGCGGGTTCTTGCGCAGCCAGTTCTTGGTGGCGGAATTCATCGGGGGCCTCGGCCGGATAATTTGATCAAATTATGGATAGCGGGCCGGACGGGGGGCTTGCAAGCGGAAAGGTGGGCCGCCCGCGCGCGGCCCAGCCCTATCAGCGCAGAAGGTTGGGACGAAAGCGCAGACGCGCCCGCGCCTCTTGCGGCAGATGCCGGTTAAGCCGTCTGTTGACCAACCCGAAAAGCGCCAGGATCACCAGCGTCAGCAGGATGAAAAAACCCGCGAGGATGGGGTAGGGCACGAAGGGGTTAAAGGTCTTGTCGGCGAAGTAATTCGCGTAATAGAGCGCGTCGCCTCGCTGCTGCAGGGCGGGGAACCCGCTGAAATAGACCAGCGTCGTGGCGTGAAAGAGAAAGATCGCCTCGTTGGTATAGGCCGGCCAGGCCAGCCGCAGCATCGTCGGCCAGACGATCCGCCGGAACCGCGGCCAGCCGGTCAGCCCATAAGCGTCCGCCGCCTCGATATCGCCCTTGGGCACCGACAGAAGCGCGCCGTAGAAAATCTCGCCGGAATAGGCGGCGGTGTTCAGGAACAGCACCACCAGCGCCCCCAGCCAGGCCGAGGTGAAAACGTCAAAGACCGGCGACACCGACTTGAGCGACAGGAACAGGAAATAGGCAAAGAAGAACTGGATAAAGAGCGGCGAGCCGCGGAAGATGAAGATGAACCATTCGCTGAGCTTGCGCAGCCCGCGATGCGACGACGCCTTGCCAAGCGCCACCGCCGTGGCCAGGAAAAAGCCCGTCATCAGCGCCAGCACGCCGAAATAAACGTTCCAGATCATGCCCGAGCCGATCAGGACCACCTGCTGGCAAAGCGTGAAATCCTCGCGCGGCAACAGCCGCTCGCCGATCCCCAGCGAGCGCAGTCCGTAATCCGCAAGAGTCTCCCAACAGCTCAAATCAGGTCCCTATCTTCTTCTTGGCAAAAATACTCCGGGGGTCGCCATTGGCGCGCCATTGGTCCGAGCGACAATGGCGACGGCGGAGCCCCAGTCCCCACTCTGGTCCGCGCACCAATCCGCGATCCGAACCCGCAATCATGCCGCTTTCCTCTGCGCTTCGCCCGCCACGGTGGCCTGACCATGGGTCAGGCGCGCCATGATCCGGTCCAGCACCACCTCCGAGACCTTGGTGAACAGCAGGTAGAACACCAAAAGCGCCAGAAAGTACCACATCCGCCAGTCGCCATGCGGGTAATCTGTGAAGCGCGCGGTCTTGGTGCCGCCCAGCTCGCGCGCCCAATAGACGATGTCCTCGACCCCCAGCAGAAACAGCAGCGGCGTGGCCTTGATCAGCACCATCCAGAGGTTCGAAAGCCCGGGCAGCGCAAAGACCCACATCTGCGGCACGAGAATGCGCCAGAAGGTCTGGCGCGGGGTCATGCCATAGGCCTCGGCGGTTTCCAGCTGCGCGCGCGGCACCGCGCGCATGGCGCCGAACAGCACGTTGGCGGCGAAGGCGCCAAAGACGATGGCAAAGGTCAGCACCGCCAGCGAAAAGCCGTAGGTTTCATGCACCCATTGCGGCGCGTTGCCCAGCGGCAGCTTGGCGGCGTCGCAGACCACGAAATCGTTGCCCTGCCGGATCGGCTGATCCCAGTCGGGGCATTTCACCTTGTGGCGCATCCATTCGAAAGCCTGGTCCAGCGCGATCACGAAGAACAGGAAAAACGCGATATCCGGCACGCCGCGCACGATGGCGATGTAGGCCTTGCCGATCCAGCGCAGCGGCGCGATGCGCCCGCGCGCCAAGGCCGCCCCGCCGAAACCAAAGGCCAGCGCCAGCGGCGCGGTGATGGCCAGCAGCAGCAGCACCGTGCCCACCGACCAGTAAAGCGCCATGTGCTTGCCGGTCGTCAGGTAACACAGCATCCACTGAAATGTGGCGAGCGTGTCGGGATCTGAGCAAAAGCTGAAAATTGCGCGGCTCCGGGCGGGTGTCGGCGGGGACGTTGGTCATTGTGAACGGGGGCCGGTGGACCGGCCCCCGCACAGAATCAGAAGTTGGACGACACTTCCCACTTGGTGATCAGCGCGTTCAGGCTGCCGTCGGCCTTCATCGACTCGATCGCCGCGTCGAACTTGGCGCGCAGTTCGGCGTCGCTTTCGCGGATGCCCATGCCCACGCCGCCGCCCAGCGGCACGTCGGGGCCGACGAACATCAGGCCCGGGTCTTCGTCGACGATCGCGCTGAGGAACGACTTGTCGGCCAGCACCGCGTCCGCCTCGCCGTTGCGCACGGCCGAGATGGTTTCCTCGGGCGTGGCGAATTCCATCAGCGTGGCGCTGCCGCTTGCGGCGATATAGCCGGCCTGCAGCGTGCCGGTCTGCGCGGCGATCACGCCGTTCTCGACGTCAATGCCTTCGGCGGCGCCGACGTAGGCCGAGGGATCGGGCGGCGTGTAAGCCTGGGTGAAGTCGATGACCTCGTCGCGCTCGTCGGTGATCGACATGCCCGCGATGATCACATCGTAGTTGCCGCTGACGAGGTTCGGAATGATCGAATCCCAGTCGTTGGTCACCCATTCGCAGTTCAGCTCGGCGCGCGCGCACAGCTCGTCGCCCAGCTCGCGCTCGAACCCGTCCACTTCGCCCGCGTCGTTGAGGAAGTTCCACGGAGGGTAGGCGCCCTCGGTGCCCATGCGGATGACGGCGTGGCTTGCCGCCATCGCCATCGAGGCGGAGACGGCGAACGCCGCCGTGGCGAGAAGGATTTTCTTCATTTTTGTGGTTCTCCCTGAAGTTGCGACGGGCCGGGCCCGCCTTAGACGTGAACGGTCGACCGCAGGAACCCCTGCAACCGTTCGGATTTCGGTGCGCCGAAGAGCGTCTTGGGTGGCCCCTCCTCTTCGATCAGCCCCTTGTGCAGGAACACGACGTGATCGCTGACATCGGCGGCCAGCTTCATGTCGTGGGTGACGATCAGCATTGTCCGGCCCTCGATCGCCAGGTCCTTGATAACCTTTATCACTTCCTGCTCCAGCTCGGGATCGAGCGCGCTGGTGGGTTCGTCGAAAAGCAGCGCCTCGGGCTCCATGCAGAGCGCGCGGGCGATCGCGGCGCGCTGTTGCTGCCCGCCCGAAAGCTGCGCGGGGTAGACATCGCATTTGTCACCGATGCCCACCTTGTCGAGATAGCCGCGCGCGGCCTGCTCTACCTCGGCCTGATCGCGGCCCAGCACGGTGACCGGGGCCTCCATGACGTTTTGCAGGATCGTCAGGTGCGACCAGAGGTTGAACTGCTGAAACACCATCGACAGATTGGTGCGAATGCGCAGCACCTGCTTGGCGTCGCCCGGACGGCGGGTCATGCCTTCGCCGCGCCAGGCCACGGGCTCGCCCTTGAACAGGATATCGCCCTGCTGGCTGTCCTCGAGCAGGTTGGCGCAGCGCAGCAGCGTGGACTTTCCCGAACCGGACGAGCCGATCAGCGACACCACGTCGCCGCGGCGGGCGGTGATGTCGACGCCCTTGAGCACTTCGAGCGCGCCGTAGCACTTGTGCAGATTGCGGATGGCGATGACCGGAGTGTCGGAAGTCACTGGCAACTCTTTTTCGATGCGGCTGGGCGGCAGAATGGGGCGAATACCGTGGTCAATGCAACGTGCAAAAGGGCGGAAATCGACCTGAAGTTGCGATATTGACCAAAGGTTAGGCCGTTTCGGCGGTGACGGGCGGGGGCAAAGGCATCTCCAGATAGCGCGCCTCGGGCAGGACGCAGAGCCCCGACAGGCCGCCAAGCGCCGCCCGCGACGCGTCCGGCAGGCTGCGAATCGCGTCGCCGAGCGCCTCGCGCAGGGCCGGCGCCTGGCCGGGCTGGCCGGTGATCAGCGGCAGACCCGGGGTCGGAGCGGTTTCGTGAACCACCTCCAGGCGGGCCGCGACCGAATCGAAACGCTCGATCAGGCGCCAGGTCACCGCGTCGATAAAGGCGAGATCCGCGCGGTTCTCGGCCACCGCCCGGGCCGAGGCCGCGTGCGCGCCGCTGTGCAGTCTCGACCGGGGCAGGGGCAGGTTGCGCGCCGCGAAGGCCTCGACGGCGGCGGCCCAGCCCGACTGGCTGTCGCCGCCATTATAGGCCAGCCGCAGTTCGTCCCAGCCGCGCCGGTCGCCGCGCCGCATCACCGCAACCGACCGGTAATATCCCGGCGGGCTGCCCGGCAGCGCGAAATCCGGCGTCGCCACATAGCGCACCCGCCCGCGCAGGGCGCTGCGGAAGGGCAGGCCGCAGGTCTGCGACACCAGCAAATCCGGCGATGTCCAGTGACCCGCAAGGTCGCCCAGAGCCTCGGGTGGCAAAAGCTTTTGCGGCCAGCCCGCGCGCTCCGCAGAGGCGCGGGTCCAGAGGGCTTGCCAGGCGTCGGCGGTCTCGGCCCGCCAGTACATCGGCAGGCTGGCGATCATCCCCGCGCCGCGACCCGCTGGCGGGCCAGGGCGCTGTCACGATCGTTGATCCCCAGCAGGTTGGACACCAGCCGCAGCAGCGCGTCTTCCTCGGCCTCGCGCACGTCGTCGGCCAGCACCACCTGCCAGAGCGCCTCGATCACGCCGATGCGGTCCTCGTAGGCGACCGCGTCCTTGATCGCGCGGGTAAAGCGGACGGTATCGGGGGCCTCGGCCTCAAGCGCCTCGGCGTCCCGGCGCAGCGCCTGCGCCTCGGTGTCGCTCAGCCCATAGCGGGCGGCGGCGATACGGTCGATGCGCGCGGCCTCTTCGGGGTCGTAATGGCCGTCGGTGCGCGCCACGCGCACCAGCAGCGCGGTCATGGCCAGACGCGCGTCGTCATCGGGCAGGGGGGCGGGATCGGGCTGCGTGAGCCGTTTGATGAATTCTCCGAACATGCGTCTGCATATAATTGTTTTCGGCAGCCCGGCAATGCGGGCCTATTGCCCCATCGCCGCCCGGCGCGCGGTCTCCTGATCCTCGGGGGTGATGCCCAGCTGGGTTTCGATCAGCTCGACCAGCTCGGTTTCGCGCGCATCCGCGATCCCGTCCGCCAGCGCCACCCGCCAGAGCGCATCGGCCTTTTCCAGCCGGTGTTCGTAGGACACGCCTTCGCGGACCTTGGCGGCCAGATCGGCCTGCTTCGGCAGCTCGAAGGCCAGCCGTTCGCAGGTGGCGCGCATCTTCGCCGCCTCGAGCGGTGTCAGATCGTAGGCCGCGGCCAGGATACGGTCGATTTGTTTCACCTCTTCAAAGAGATAGCTGTCGTCGACCAGGGCCACCCGCACCAGGATCGTCCCCAGCGCCAGCCGCGCGTCGGGCTCGGGCAGCGGGGTCGCTGGCGGGGCCTTGCGGTGAAAGAATGACTTGAGGCGTTCGAACATCTGGTGACCCCTGTTCCGATGGACACAGAATAGAGGCTCCGGCGGCAGGCGATAGGGGGAATTTCACCGTTGAACGGTCACCCGGCGCCGCGCGGCTGCGGCAAGGCGCCCATCAGTTCGTCGAACTCGAACCGCAGGTTGTCGATGCCGATCCCTTCGGGGTCGTCGTTTTCGATCAGCAGGCCGGCGATGTCGGGGATCCTGCCGCGCCGCTCAAAGGTGTAGGTGGCCTCGCTCAGCTCGGACAGGGCCAGCCGGTGCAGGACGCCGCCCGCGCGGTTCAGAAACGTGACCACGGCGCTGCCCCGCTCGCCGCCCACGATGTCGAAGGCCAGCGCAGGCTGGTCGCGGTCGAAGAGCACGGCGATGGTGCCCTCGCCCACCGCGTCGGGGTTCGGAAAGCCACGGGGCCCGTGCCCGTGCAGAATGTTGGTGCCGTAAAGCCGCATCGCGCCCAGGTTGTGCCCCTTGCCGCCCGCCATCAGCGCCAGCGGCTGCGTCGGCGTGCCGTTGGCGCGGTCGAAGGTGCCGACCGTCTCAAGCACCTGCCCGCTGAAATACCGCCCGAACCGCGCGCCGCTCTCGTCGACGATCCCGTCCAGCTCGCGCCCCACGCCCAAGCCCGAGGGCAGGGCGTCGAAGGTGATGTCACGGGTGAACCGCAGGCTGTCCTGCGGCACCTCGCAGACCGGGGCGTCGCAGGCCAGGGCCTGCTGGGTCATCAGAAGAAAGGCGAAAAGCACACGCATGGGCCGAGTGTACTGCGCAGGGCCCGATTGGCTTAGACAAATTAGTCGAGCGTTTTAAAGACTTTGCCCAGGGTCTCCGATTCGTGATCCAGCCCGTAGGGCGGGTTCACCACGAACAGGCCGCTGCCGGTCATCCGGTGTCCCTCGCGCACCGGGGGGAAGCCGACCTCGTGGCGCAGCGCACCGGGGAAGGCGGCCGTCAGGCGCGCCAGCATGTCTTGATGCGCGCCGGAGGTCAGGATTGGATACCAGAGGCACAGGATCCCGACGTTCCACTTGCGATGGATCTGCTGCAGCGTCTTGGGCAGGCGCGCGTAGTCGTCCTTTACCTCGTAGGAGGGGTCGATCAGCATCAGCCCCCTTCGCGGCGTCGGCGGGCAGAGCGCCTGGGCCATCTCGAACCCGTCCTGCCGGTGGATCTGCACCTTGCGCGGCCAGGGCACTGCGCTCAGTGCGGCGTGCTCGGCCGGGTGCAGCTCGGCCAGGTGCAGGCTGTCGATGTCGCGCAAGAGCGTCGCCGCGATCAGCGGCGAGCCGGGATAGGCCTGCGCGCCATGCGCTATGGCGATGGCGCTCAGCGCGCGGGCATAGGGGTGATCCGGGGCGAAGGCGCCGCGCAGCCGCGCAATCCCCGCCGCCGCCTCTCCGGTCTTGACCGCCTCGGCCCCGCCCAGATCGTAAAGCCCCCGCCCGGCATGGGTCTCGATATAGGTCAGCGGCTTGGGCTTCTGCGTGAGGTAATCCAGCATCCACGCCAAAAGAGCGTGCTTGTGAACGTCCGCAAGGTTCCCGGCGTGATAGGCGTGTTGGTAGGACAGCATGGGGTGGGGGTACGGCGACCTATGGCTTCGCGCAAGGGCCGTTTGCGTGCCCCGTTCGGATTCAAGGCCGCAGGCCGCATGCCGATCGTAGCCAGAGCACGCGTCCCAATCGACCGGGTGCCCTGCGCGGGATCAAGGCGTCGCTCGCGACGCCGCCGCGCATCGCCGGGCCGCCCCCCGGCACGGCGATTTGGTGGGGCCACTTGCGCCGTTCGGAGGTCTTGCGGATGTGGCGGGGATAAAGGGATTTAGACCGACCGTCAGATCGCCGCACCGCGGCCCGATAATGTCCGTTGTCGGTTGCAAAGAGCACTTACTCCAATCGACCGGGTGCCCTGCGCGGAATCAAGGCGTCGCTCGCGACGCCGCCGCGCATCGCCGGGCCGCCCCCCGGCACGGCGATTTGGTGGGGCCAGGTGCGCCGTTCGGAAGTTATGCGGATTTGGCTGGGATAAAGGGCTTTAGAAGAGGCGTTGTATCGCCGCACCGCGGCCCGTCAATGCGCGGCCTCGAGCTGAAACAGGTTTAAGTCGCCTTCGCGGCCACTCCAAACAATTTTTGTTGTTTTAGAATTTTAGACGATTTGGAATGAAATGATCCGTATGTATTCGATGCATTTTGCGCGAAACTTCGTGCGTTAGCGCTTGTATTAGTTCCGACGTTCACAATATTGTTAATTATTGGTGGAATTTACGAGGGCGCAAAATGAAAAGTCTAACAACGGTCTTTGCGATTATGCTTTCCATGGGCGTTGTTGCAGAACTAGGGCTTGAGGCGTGATTGCCCCTTTCCCCGCTGAGATCATGCCACGCGGATGATCTCGGCGGTGCCGAGGGCATTGA